>JBAYGV010000044.1:0-7049 GCA_041666445.1 Candidatus Micrarchaeia archaeon
CGTTTTCCCAGCTATTGGGCGGGGATATTGAAATCCCGGGATTGCAAAAGGTGTTCTGATGAAAAAAGTTTTATTTGTCCTATTGCTGCTTTCGATTTCCTTCTCGGCAATCCCAATTCCGGGCCCGGATTATGGTGTTCCTCTTGCCGAGCCACAACCCAGCTGGCAGTTATTTACCGGCTATGCAATTCTTCTTTCCGCACTCATACTGATAGTCCTGTTTATGCTGGGCACTGCATTTGACATTCAGGAACTAAAGCTTGTTGCCCATGAGGAAATGTACCAAATAATAATGACCATGGTGCTTGCCGCAGTGCTTGTTGGCGCACAGGAATACATGTCTGTCTTGTCAAAAGGTTTCCTGGATGGTGGGGTTTCCATTCAATCTGGGGCCAATCAAATACTTACCGTGACTGAAGTCCAGCTAAAGATTATCTATACGACTTCCCTTATGCAAATCGCGGAAACTGTTGGGAATGAGGGTGCCAAATCCGCATTCTGCAATTTCATGTCAACCGGGGTAAATATTTCTGCCTGCGGGGGCTATCGCGCCCTGGGGACCCCTATCTCAACAGTTTATCAGCTAATGGGGGTTATTCTTGCGGAAATACAATCCATGAAAATTTTGCTTAATCTTGGCACCCAGGCATTTGTCCTGTTCATCCCTCTTGGCATATTCCTGCGTGCATTCAAGTTAACGCGGGGTGCGGGTGCGCTTTTCCTGGGTTTCGGGATTGCCCTATATTTCATTTTTCCGCTTAGCATAGTTTTTGTTGACAAGCTTCTTGTCGAATCCTATTCTATTTATTCAAATTCAAATCTTTATGCTATACCTCCCCAGCCCCAGCTTTTCCCATGCGATGAATGGAATACTGGCGAGGGCAATATGACAAAATCCATGGATATTTTTGATGGCCTTATCCCATACCTGCAATCCGTGCTTTCAATGATGTTCCTTAGGGGAATTTTTGTTCCGGTCATTTCATTGATGATAACCGTCGCCTCGTTGAGGGCGCTTACCGCCATAGGCGGCGCTGAAATAGATGTCAGCGTACTATCCAAAATAGCGTGAAAACATGACTTGCCAGATGATTGACAGCCTTCTATCCGGAAACATCGGATTTGTTATCGCCATGTCTACAATAATTACTGGATTAGTCATTGTCCTTAGCTATTATCTTGGGGAAGCCATTGGCAACCCAAAAATTTCCCTATGGGCAAAAACAGAAGTAATCCAGCTTTTTATCTCGGTATTTATGGTGGTCTTCATTGTTTTCGCGATACAATCTTTTTGTTCTATTGACGCTTCCGGCTTTTCCGTATTCATGCCGCAAGGAACCTCAATTCCGTCCATGACTATCTATGATGCTGCCTATGCGTATACCTACAGTGCCTCGGAATTCACCCACAATTCGCTTTCAATCCAAAGATATTACTTAGGGGCTTATGATTTGCTGGAAGGGAAGAGCTATTGGAACTGCAAATATACTGGATGTGATGAGTGGTGGTGCTGCCTTTTTGGCACTTCGGGGGTTTCCACTTCCCCCGGTTCCTATTTCCAGCTTATGCCGTCCCTTTCCGTTACGTTCAATACCTCAATATTCAGCTATCTTTCTGCTTTGAATTACATGTTCATACTGGAATATGCCTATACGGGAATATTATTTTTCCTTCTTCCGTTGGGGATAATTTTCAGGGCCATACCGTATATGCGGCATCTCGGTTCGCTATTGATTGCGGTCTGCCTGTCATTTATCATTGTTTATCCGGGAATACTTTCCATCTTCTACATTTTTGCGCAAGCCAGCAATTCCCCCATAAGCTTTACGGGTTACCTTGGGAATAATGCCAAATATATCGGGCAGGAAGAATATCTTGCCAATCCGCCGTCTATCAGTGAAGGCATACTATTCATCTATGGCCGGGACGAGCCAAATGCCATCGCACTTTCAGGGAAAGCTTTTATAATCGGAGTATTGATTCCAACCATTGCATTGCTTGCGACCATTGCGAGCGTAAAGTACAGTTCCAAAATGATTGGGGAGGATATTGACTTATCCAGGGTAATACAGATGATTTAGCAGTTGAGGTTTGTTTGCAATGATTTGCCCATTAGATTTGATTCCCGGCTTTACGCCTTCTTCAGTCAATGCAGGCTGCGGCAGCCAATGGCTGGAAATTGCAATCCTTGCAGTTATCGTCAACTTTTTGATAAGGATATTCATCTGGATGTTTGCCCATGCGTTCAGCCTGCAGGATGTTGAAAAAAATGCAAAGGCGGAAATGCTCCAGACAAGCGCAACTGCATTGATGATAATTTTCATAATCGCAATGGTCCAGGGGGCGGAAACATTCGCCATTTTCAACGTATTTGGGTCCCAGGAAAGCTATGTTGAATGCGGGGGGAGCCAAATTGCAGTTGAATCTATGACTAGTTCGCTGGATGTCGTCAAGTGCAGGGTAATGGAACGCGCCTATTCTATTGCAGAGCTTCAAAACAGCATTTATGAGGTCAATGGGGATGTGGACAATGTTTTCCGCGCCCTTTCAACCTATGTTGGCCTTGCCGGCCTTCCGGTTTTCCAGGGAAATTACGTTTCATCTTGGTATAATGCTGCCGAAAGCTACAAGCTTTTGAATACGATGACTACGAACCTCCTGATATCGCTTAATGGCATAATCGTATTTGTAAACTATGTCAGCAGCAACATGCTCGCCTGGTTCCTTCCAATCGGCCTCATATTGCGCTCTTTCCAGCAAACCCGGGGAATAGGCGCGCTGTTCATTTCGCTTGCCATCGGTTTCTATTTCATATTTCCAATTATTTTTGTAATAACCGACCCCGGATTCCATAAGATAGATCTCCCGGCAATCACAGTCGCTAACCCGGATTCCCAGCTTTGCTATCCAACGTTTAGCGGGGTTGCAACCTATGTCAGTGAAGGGAGCAGCGGTTCGGATTCTTTCAGCGCAAGCTTGGGCGGCATAACCCAGGCAAAGCTGATACTCCAGCGGGTTTATACCTCCATACTCATCCAGCCATATATTGCGCTTGGAATAACTCTTATATTTGTTAGGTACTTGATTTACATTCTCGGCGGTGAGCCGTATGAAATTATGCGCGCGGTCGCAAAGATGGTTTAATGGACAGGAGAATATCCGTAATATCTGCGTTGTTAATTTTGCTTGCGCTTTTCAGCGCCGGTTGTTTAGCTAATGCTGGCGCCACTAAGCTGTATTGTTGCGATGCAAAAATTGCTGCCGAAAAAGGCTATTGTTACGTAAGCACCAAGATTAACGATGTTGACGTGATAAAAGATTATAAGAGCAAAACCATTTCTTGCAATTCCGCCGAAAAGCCAAATATCTGTGTTGTTACCGAATCAACCGGGGAATTGGAAATCCCGATATGCGATGGGGAAAAAGAAGCTTCCTGCATATCTGGCTCGTGCAAGGCAATGGTTTGCGGCCCGTTTTCCTTTATCCCGAATCCAATTGATGATGTCGACTCGCAAACAATATATGGGGATAGCGGCGGCATAGCTTCTGGAAACAATCCTGCAACCCTGAGCTCGTTCTCTTTGGATAATTTTGGCGGAAGCTCCAACCAGGGCTTGCTCAATGGGATGTGCAGGTTCCTTCCTGTCGACAGCTATTTCCAATACGCTTTTGACAATACCAAGGGCGTTTATCTAAATACGTTCAGGTTTGGCGTTGGCGAAACCGTAGAGCAATATGAGCGGGCAAAACTTTATTTCCCAACTTCGGATTATTTTTGTTCCGCTATCCATGAAAATGAGAACGACCCGCGTTTCCTTAATGTTGACCGGTATCTGAATTATTTAGTTGACGAAGACGATTACAATTCTTATCTTAATTGGTTCAAGACAGTTACCGAATTACATGGCTTTAGCGCAGATATATACAAGCCGGCGGAAAAAGGGCTCCCAAGCGGATTTTTCGATGTTTATTCCAATCCAGAGGCATGTGCCATGTCAAAACCAAAATCGCAGCTGGGGGATACTGGATTCAATTTCAATGTTTTTGATTTCAGCGGGCCCTATGACGGACACCAATACATAAACCGCTTTGGAAACTATATTACGAACGACCAGGAATACTCGCCCAGTCCGGATAAGTTCCTTTCTGAAGGCGGGCAAAAATTGGATTCATCGAGTGATTTGATTAAAAATTGTGGCGGGATGGAAAAAATTGCAACCGCTGCGCTCGACCATCCGCTTACAAAATCCGATATCAACTGCGGTGGCGGTCCAGTTGGAAGTACGCTCGAAGATGTTCTTGAAAAAGCTTTAGCTGGGGTTACTATCAATTTTGTCGATTACCAATATCTAGTCAAGGATGTTTCGCCAGTTTATCGTGCTGGCACAAGACCGGATAAGGAGTTCTATAACAAGACGCTCCGCTTCCTCTATTTTGGCTATGAAAAATTGAACAACGCCCGGGCGCCTTTCGAATGTTCAAATGGCGGGGAATGCCTTTCAGGAACCTGTTCCACTGATAGTTACAAGCGGTTTGTTTGCGTTCGGGAAGAAGATGGTGGAAAAGAAAGTTATGTTGAATGCCTTTGCACTGAAGGTTTTGATGACCGAGACAAGGTAATGGAGTACTCCATAAGGTGCAGGGGAAATCCTGAACCGGAAATTACTGCCTTAGACGTGGTAGATCCAGATAACAATTACCACTATGTCAGTTTTCTAGGGGATGTGGATCTTGGAAGGGCAACAATGGAAACCTACAAGATAAGCTATGAACCAAAACTTGCCTCCAATTTTAACGGTGATGAATGGGCAATTGAAAACAATCCGAATCTTGAAACCCATGCCCCGTCAAATATGAATATCGACAACGAAAGAAATTTTGGCGACATCGTATTTCCATTCAATACTATGTCCTATAAATCCAAGAGCGGGGCAACCGTGTCCGTATTGGGCTATTCTTTCCTCACCCCGTCAGATTTTGCAAAATCTGCGCTGGTTACTTCCTGCGACATGAAAGCAGGGGTGGATTATTCCTATGACACTTTCGCTTCATCTTCTGAAGCAGAACAATATTATGCCCCGTTGGTAGAATCGGTTCCCGGATTTTTCGGTTATACTAAAATCGCGGGAGTTTCTATATATTCACAAAATTTTATATATATCAGGAGTCTTGGCAAGTGCAAGCAAAATACCGAAGGCGCAGTAAAGAACGGCCCGGAAATCCTGAAGTTCGGATGGTGCGAGCCATGCACTTATTCGACGTTATCCTATGAGCATGGCCTCGGGTACATGCAGGGCGGGGATGCTGACGCAATTGAAGCAAACAAAACTTATCTGGCATACAACCTTCAAAGGCAGCTGGCAAGCAGTACAATACCAACACTTGATTTGAGCAATGATGCTGTTTGGGAAGATGTTTTTGTTGATGATGGGGGAGGCGCTTATCACATAAATGAAAACAGCGCAGTCAAAGGCTGGATAAGCAATAGGGGGCCCATAACTGTTGTCATAGGCAATCCCGCATCTGCCCTGGATTGCGGAACTAAGGTCGCTTGCAAATCAAAGGAATTGTACCAACGGGCAGAGTACGTCCATTCCGTATGCAATAAATGCTTGACCGCGCTGCTGATGGATAACCTAGACCCGGCGGTTTCTAGCTGGAAAACATTCGATTGGAACAAGGCGATTGCATTTACCTCGGGCTACTTTAATGGGGCAACTTCGAGTTCATCCTGCTATGTTAATGGAAAATCCGTTTGCGATTCTGATTATCTTAATTCTGTTGATTTATTGCTATTCCATTATGTCCCGAGCGATAGGACTGATTCCAATCCGGGCTGGTGCACTGATGACAATTCCCAGTACGAGCACATAATGGCAGATTTGGAATTGTTGGGCCAAACTACTCTCAGCTATTACCAAAAGCCATCCCTCATTCTTTTTACCATAAAGAACAATGACCCGAACGACATCCATACTAGCGAATGCTGGGCAAGGCATACGACCGGGGATGAAGGGATTACTTCGGATGTAAACACATTGGAAGGGCTCATGCGCTATCTTTTCGTGAACCAGGCAAGGCTTACAAAAGCTGGATTTTCCGGATTGATATACCCTAGCTATGATGATTATGGCCTCAAATTTACTTCAAAATCTGACGATTACGTCCTAGTTAACGCATTCCCAACCGATAATGACGGGACTACCCCGATTTATTATGACTCAAAAGGGGAAAAGTTCTGCGCTTTCAATAAGGGCGCAAACTTCATAAATGGGGAAAAATTCGTTTATTATTATCAAAAGCAATATCTTGCCGATTCTGCGGAATGCATTGAAAAGGACGCGCAGCAAAAGCTTCGTGAAGAAGCAGACCCGACTAATCCGCAATGGGATACGATGACAAAATGCCTGAATAATGTGGAATGCACGCTGCCGCAAGGTGTTCCAGTATCAGATAAAACGAATTATATGTGCCCTCAAAATACGCTTGTTGGAAGCTGCACCCTTTGCAAGGACATGGGTTCTGCCCAGGTTGACTGCGTTTCAACCGACCAATACGGGGCCGATGAGGCTAGTTCCTATTCCGTCTCCCAATTTTCCAGCGACATTTGGCTGGATTTGATTGGCAGCCTTCCCAGCGAGTATGTGTGCTGCCTTGAAGATTCCAATGGCAAATATACCTATGTAAAAAGCGGCGGCAGCACTCCGAACAAGTCCCCGATTGTATTTTCAACGAGCGGAAATAAGGACGAGGATTGCGGGATATATACCTCAGATGCCATGGGCAGCACTGCGTCCTGCACATCCGAGTCCCCTATAAAGTATAATAAGCTTGCGTGCGTTAAGAAGTGAGAGGTTTCAAGGGGGTAAATATGAAAAAATGGAAATATTTCCTTACATTTGTTGTGCTTGCATTCTTGTTTTTTGCACAGTCTGACGTATGCGCGTTGAACGCAAAAAAGGCTCCGTCCTACGTATTTGCGTCCCTTGACGAATCTGCGTTTACGCTTAATGCAAATGTGTTCTATGAAGATAGTTCTGGAAACCGGC
>JBAYGV010000045.1:0-7019 GCA_041666445.1 Candidatus Micrarchaeia archaeon
TTTTAACCGATCCTGCCATGGCACCTTGGAGGGATGCGGCATTGAGGCAAGGGTACCAATCAGTTATCGCCCTGCCCCTCATGGACAATAATGGCGTATTCGGAGTTTTCGGAGTTTATTCTACCGAAGCCCATGCTTTTTCAGATTCGGAAATTAAAATACTGGAAGAACTGGCCAACGACCTTGCCTTTGGGATTATTTCCCAGCATATTCGTGCCGAGCATAATCTGCTAGAAAAGAAAATCGAAGAAAGCGAGGAAAAATTCCATGGCGCGTTCGACCATTCGGCCATTGGCATGGCAATTGTTTCCCCTGCGGGTCCGTGGCTGGATGCTAACCTGGCGGTCTGTAAAATGCTTGGCTATTCGAAGCAAGAGCTGCTCGCAAAGACATATATGGACGTCAGCCATCCGGATGACGTCGAGAAGAGCGTTGATTTCGTCAAGAGGTTGCTAGCCAGTAAAATTCCCTATGCCACATTGGAAAAAAGGTATATTACAAAATCCGGAAAAATTATCTGGGTAATATTGAGCACGTCCCTGGTTCGCGATGCCAATGGCAATCCTCTTTATTTCATAACCCAGTTTCAGGACATCACTGCAAAAAAACAAGCAGAAGACGAACTTGTTTCCAGCAAGCAGCAGCTCCAGAGCATTAGCAATAATCTTGGGGACGCGATGATCTACCAAGTTGCTTGGGTAAATCATGCTTCTAGAAAATTTAATTATTTGAGTAATAGGGCAATCGAATTTTATGGCGTAACTCCCGAGCAGGCAATGAAGGATTCAACTCTCATCTATGGCAGAGTTTTTCCAGAGGATAAGGCAAAGCTTCTTAATGCAGAAGCAAAGGCATATTCGACCAGGTCTGTTCTCAAGATAGAAGCAAGAGTAATCGGGCCAGACGGCAAGGTCAGATGGTCCTATTTCACTTCTGTTCCTAGAAAATTAGAAGATGGTTCAATTGTCTGGGATGGCATTGAACTTGATATAACTGCGCGCAAGAATGCCGAGATGGAATTTAAGAAACTTTCCCAGGTTGTTAAGAGTTCAAGCGAAGGCATGGCATTGATTGATTTTGGGAAAAAGAATCTTTTGCGTTACGTGAATCCGGCGTGGGAGCATATGTTTGGCTACCAATTTGAAGAAGTGGCAAGCAAGAAGGAGCCGATTGTCCTATCTGAGCTTAGGCACAATCCGAAATTATTGCAGGAATTCAAAAAATGTATCTTAAGGCAGAAGCCGTTCTTGGCGGACATGGTGTGGCACAGGAAAGACGGTTCCCCATTGAACGTGGCGGTATTTGTCCAGCCCATATTCGATGAGGCTGGAAAGCTGGTTATGTGGTGCAATGCCGTGCGGGATATTACGGACCGCGTAAAAGCAGAAAATGAATTGGCGCACTATCGAAAGCATCTTGAAGATCTCGTGCAATCTCGAACTGCTGCCTTGTCTGAGCAGACAAAATTCTTGGATTCCATAGTTGAAAACATTCCCAACATGATTTTCGTAAAGGATGCGAAAGAACTGCGTTTCAAGCGGTTTAATAAGGCTGGAGAGAAGCTTCTTGGCATTAACCGGGAAAAGATGATTGGAAAAAATGACTTCGACTTTTTCCCGAAAAACCAGGCGAAATTTTTTACAAACAAGGACAGGCAAGTGCTTAATGAAAAAACCATGTTGGATATTCCGGAAGAGCCGATAGATGCGGCCTACGGCAAGCGATATTTGCACACCAAGAAAATCCCCATTTTGGGCGAGGACGGAAAAGCAGTCTATCTTTTGGGAATTTCGGAAGATATAACCGAACGAAAAGAGATGGCGGATGCACTCGCCAAAAGTGAAAGCAAATACCGCCAGCTCATAAACATGTCCCTGGAGGGCATTTGGGCAATAGATAAGGATGCAATTACCACTTTTGTCAATCCAAGCATGGCAAAGATGCTGGGCTATGCAACCAGGGAGATGTTCGGGAAATCCCTCTATAGCTTTATGGACGAGAAAAATGAAAAAATCTGCAGGAAGCATATTGCACTAAGGAAAAAAGGGGTCCAGGAAGTGTATTTTCTGGATTTTGCCTGCAAGTGCGGAAAAAGAAGGATATCCGCCAAGCTGAATGCCACTCCATTATATGGGAAAAATGGGGAATTCATAGGTTCAATGGCCGTGATATCGGACGTCTCCAAAGAAAAAAATATGATTGATTCGCTTAAGGAAAGTGAAATCAGGTATCGCAGTTTGTTTGATTCCACGCAGGATGCAGTAATGACGCTGGAGCCGCCAAGCTGGAATTTTACCTCTTGCAACCTTTCTACGGTTAAATTGTTCAAGACTAAAAATGAAAAGGAGTTTATATCCTACCCGCCATGGCAGCTTTCTCCAAAATGCCAGCCAGACGGCCAGCTGTCTGTGATAAAGGCAAAGAAAATGATAATGCTTGCCATGAAGCGGGGCTATAATCTTTTTGAGTGGGTCCATAAAAAACGGGATGGAACCTCATTCCCGGCCACGGTGTTATTGAGCAGAATTTCTCTCCATGGCAAAATGTTTTTGCAGGCAACGGTTAGGGACATTACCGAATCTAAACGAATAGAAACCGAGCTTGAACAAAGTGAAAAATTCCTTAGTTCTGTGCTTGAAAATATTCCCTATTTGGTATTTGTCAAGGATGTGCCCGGGTTCCACTTTACGCTCATTAACAAAGCAGTGGAACAGTTGCTTGGGATTCAGAGGGACCGTATCCTAGGTAAAACTAGCTACCAAATTCTGCCGAAAGCGCAGGCGGATATTCTGCAGTCTAACGACCTTAGGGTCTCCCGTCTTAAAAATAAAGTGTTGGTTGATGAAATCCCAATACATACCTTGAAAGGAGACCGTCTTGTGCGATTAAATCAGCTTCCGATAATTGACCGCAATGGGAATGTCCGCCATATCCTTAGTATAGGGGAGGACATTACGGAAAGCAAGGACGTGGAAATGATGAAGGCAAGGTTCATATCGTCCATTTCCCATGAATTGCGCACTCCGATTACCCCCATCAAGGCGCAAACGCAAAGAATGTTGGAAAAGGAGTTCGATATCATAGAGCAGAAAAAAGCATTGAATGTCATCCTGCGAAATACTATACGTTTGGACAGGCTTATTCAGGACATACTTGAAATCAACCGGATACGTGCTGGTAAGCTCGAGATTTACCTTAAAAAAGAGGATCTGAATTTGGTAGTACAAACAGTTATAGGCGATATGGAAAGTGTTGCCCGTTCCAGTGCAACATCTGTGAAGTTTATTCCGTCCAAAGTGCCTCTGTTTATGATGGACAAGGACAGGATAATGGAAGTAGTAATCAACCTATTGGACAATGCGATAAAATACGGCAGGAAAAAGGTTTGGATAAAAATTGGGATGGAAGGCAATGAAGCAATTGTTTCAGTGAGGGATAACGGAATTGGAATAGGCAAGCCCGACATAAAAAAATTATTCGTTCCGTTTTTCAGGGCAAAGGACCCAGGAGAATCCGGAGTTGAAGGGACCGGGCTTGGCCTATCAATTGCCAAGGGGATAATAGAATCCCATGGGGGCAGGATTTGGATAAAAAGCGTCAAAGGAAAGGGGACTACGGCGTATTTCTCGCTTCCAGTAAAGCTTAAATAATGCATATACTAAGGTGTAGCTATGGCTGGTAAAAAAATCATGGTTGTCGACGATGAAAAAGACATACGTGATACGGTAAAAGACTTGCTACTTGACAATGATTTTGAAGTTGAAACCGCTGAAAATGGAAAGGATTTGCTTAAAAAATTGCAAAAAACCAAGCCAGACCTCATTATTCTTGATATCCTTATGCCCGGTTTAACTACCTACGAAATACTCAGTAAAATTAAGGAAAAGAAAATCAAAACTCCCATAATTTTCTTGACTGTCGTCCGTTTTGCCGAACAGACTAGGAACATTATTACTGATAATATGATTGATTATATTGAGAAGCCTTTTGACAACAAGGACCTTATTAAAAGGGTTAAGAATGCTTTGATGTGATTTTTCATGGATGGCGACGAAACGATTAGCCCAGATAAATCTATCTTATTGGTAGCCAAGGTGCCGACTTACATGCTGGAAGTCGTGAAGGTTGTGCGTTCACTGAAAGATTCTAACGTATGCTTTATTTCCACCAATAAGGGATATGACTCTCTTGCCGAAGTTTTCAAAATGAGCGATGTTGATACTTCTAAGGTTTTTTACATAGATTGTGTTACCCTTAGCGTTGTTAAAGTCCAGGATAGCGATAACTGCAAATATATCTCTTCCCCAGCTGCATTAACCGAATTGGACATCATGATTTCCAAGCGCATGAAGGCAGGAGATGCGGTGTTCGTGGTCGATTCGCTTTCTACCTTTATGGTTTACCAGAGCGAGGAAAGAATAATGCGCTTTGTGCATAATCTTATTGGCAATTGCAAGACAAATAAGAAGGCATTGATATTGCTTATGTCCGAAGGCGACATGAAAAGTGATTTGTACAATAAAGTTTCCCTAATGGTTGACGAAGTACAGCTTTAATTTTCAGGTTGAATTGGAATTATTTGCCGGGCGTTGAGTTTAGTTTAATAATCTATCCGGAGAGTTATCCTTGATGCAGGACGAAGATTATTGGAAAACCCGCCGTGCTCATTCTGAAATCCTAGTTTCATTGTTAGCCTTGCCCATTGCTTTCTTTTTTGGATTCGGGATTTGGTATGCCTATCTTTGGGTTCATGAAGGGGGAGAGATTGTTTCCAATGTAATCCTTGTTTTTGTCAATGGAAGCGCTTCCGTTGCCATTGTCGGCTATGATTGCTTTAATACGGGCATGAATATTTGTCCTCAAGCTACTGGGCCAATGCTTGGCGGGGCTTTGTTTTCCCTGATTATATTTGGCTGTGCTGCCTGGTCGTTGGAGTATAGGACAAAACGGAAGATATTCTACTGGTATGCGATATTAATTGCGGTTTATGAGTTGAACCAGAATTTGATTTGCAGGACAGATATCTTTGGGTCTAATGCTTGCGATTGGATTGGAAAATTGGTTTTGTTTGGATTCTTTTTAGTTACTCTTTTCGTTGTGCTTGGATATTTGAAGAGGAAATAGATTACCTGTTTACGAATCCATTCCTTGTTCTGTAGAATATATATCCTTTGAACGGTTCGCCTTCACGATATAACGGCGATTGGTATGCCTGGTTTAACACTGCGGCCAGTTCGTTAGCTGCAGCTTCATTTCCTCTTCCCGGGAACATCGCTACCATTGCATATCTTATGTCATCTTCTTTTGCGCTTGCTGCCAATCCTTTCATTCCTTTTTCAGTTACCTTTTCCGGGCCTTTATATAATCTTAGTTCAACCATTGGGGGTACTTGTGCAAACTCTCTTATAGTTGACAGTTCTCCTTCTATGCGTTTCTTGCTAGCTCTGCAGTCGAAAAATGCGATTGCTTTTCCAATTTTTTGTGTCATATGTTTATATGTGTTAGAGTATGTTTATAAATATATTAGTAGTTCCCGTTCGGTTATTCATTTTGAGGTTCGAGACGGAAAAGACGGGGGAGGCGAGACAGAGGGATAGTTTAAATCTTATTTTCCACAATCTATCACTAAAAGCATAGGTTTATACAGGTTAGCTTCGTAAGAATTAATGATGACTCATCGCAAAGGACATCCAATAAGGAATGCTATTGTTGGTGCAGTTGCACTTGGTCTTGTTGCGTTTGGGGGAGCTTCAAAAGCTCACGGTCAGGATAGGCCGGATTTGGCTAAAGGAAAAGATAAGCCGGCAGCTGTTGATACTAGGCCGGTAGATACTGGAAAAAGAGTAGTCCAGGGAGAAAAAGGAGGATTGCCCCCGTTGATGATTGCACAGGCACCACTTGCAAGAGCAGTTGCTGATTTGGCTGTTGCTGGACCGGATCCGAGATTAGATTCAATTGACGTTCAGATAAGTGGAAAGGATGCAAGAGAGATGGCGAGCTTTGCGAGAAGTAAGGTAACTTTTGAAGGTAATGATAGGCGCTCTTCGGCGTTTACACTAAATTTTAATTTTACTGACGATCAAGGACTAGTACATCCAGTTCAGGTTATCGTAAGCGTTTGCCGCGAGGCCGAGTGCAATGAAAAACTCGGCCCAGGTGTTCCAGATAAGGTTATGGCTGTTTGGATAGATAATATGCTCGTTAGGACACTAGATCTCGGTAGATTAGAGCAAAAGTATGATGTTACAATTGATCGAGCAATACCTCTATTAGGAATCGGCAAAGATGATGCTGGGCGATATTTTTCAATTACTGCTGCACCAGCTACCTTAGATACGGGTTCGCTTAGATATGAAATGCCCGCATTAGGACTGACTTTTCAAGGCGGTGTACTCAAAGTCGGAGTTTCTGCGATAAGGAGATAGTATTTAAATCTTAATTTACTTATATACTTCATGGCAGATACACCTATAAAATATGCACAGGAATCTTCAGAATTTGACTCTCCACAGAAAGTAGTTGCTAACCCTAACTTAGTGGCAACAACATTACGACAGTATCATATCGCTGGTGATACTCCGAAAACAGAACAAACTTTATCTGCAATAGCTAAGTGTAAAGACTCCGACTTAGAAAAAAAAGGTTATACTAAATCTAAAATTCTTAATGAAGCTGCACAAGGGATGTCTTTCGAACAAAAATATGCTCTTGCTAATTTGGCAAGGGAAGCCGGATTCACTACAAAAGATTTGATGCTATTTTCTCTCTCCGACGACAAGCAGAACCGTTCCTATGAATTAACTTCAAGGCTTGCAATTGAAAATGCCCAATTTGCCCAACAGCTCATGCAAATGCTTAACGAATACTTAAAAACACAAGCAGACGACAAATCTAAGGAAAGACTATCTGCATCTTTAGATAAACTCGCTGAAATGGGAATAGGGTTAAACCAAGTGAAAAATGGGGAAAACGGATTCCAAAAGCTCCTCAAGGATGTTTCTGATGTCCTAAAGACAAAA
>JBAYGV010000046.1:0-6997 GCA_041666445.1 Candidatus Micrarchaeia archaeon
CAAATTGTAAAATTGACAGAGCAATATGGAGCTTGCACCTATGTTGACGATGCGCACGGGGACGGAGTTCTTGGTGAAAACGGGCGGGGGATTGTAAATCATTTCCATCTAGAAGGGAGAGTGGATATGGACATGGGAACGTTCTCAAAAGGATTCGGGACGATGGGCGGCTATGTTGCGGGAACAAAAACGCTCAAAAAATATTTGCTGAACAAATCAAGGACTTGGCTGCTTACTGGTTCTCACCCTCCGGCAACGGTTGCAGCAAGCATTGCAGCTCTGGAATTGCTGGAAAAGAATGATAAACTAGTGAAAAAACTCTGGAAGAATACGAAATATTTCAAAAAGGCGCTCAAAGGGCTGGGATTTGACATTGGAATAAGCGAAACAC
Source organism: Candidatus Micrarchaeia archaeon (assembly GCA_041666445.1). Classification (GTDB taxonomy): domain Archaea; phylum Micrarchaeota; class Micrarchaeia; order Anstonellales; family Bilamarchaeaceae; genus JBAYGV01. Next base: position 392 of record JBAYGV010000046.1, read on the forward strand.
CCATTACGCCCATATTTACATATGACGAAGGAAAGGCAAGGAAAATGAGCGAAAGATTGTTTGAGGAAGGAGTTTATGCCTTGCCGATTGTTTACCCGATGGTTGCGAAGGGAAAAGCGAGAATCCGGGCAATGGTTACTGCCGAACATAAACGGGAAGAGCTGGATTTTGCGATTGAAAAGATAGCCAAGATTGGGAAGGAATTGGAACTGATAAAATAAAGGCTAGGCACAATGTTTTTCGCTTTTTGGGAGAAACATATAAATTCCTTCGCTCGGCTATTGATGCGGTGATTATTTGGTAAAGAAAAAAGCAAAGGCAAAACCGAAAAAGAAGGCAATGAAAAAAGGATCTTGCTGCTGTTGCTGCAAGTAAATTTCTTTGTTTTTAATTGATTTTTTTATTTATAAATAATTAACGGATGATTTTAAATGAAAATCCTAGTTTTCGGTAACGTTTTGGTGAAAAAAGATTCGCTTGCCGGAAGGGTAGTAAAAAAGCTGGCCGGAAAGCTGGAAAACGTCCACTTCATTGAATGTGACACGAGCGAGAATATTGAGCAGTTCGGGCCGAATTTGCTGATTTTGGATGTTGCTTTTGGCATAGATAAGGTTGAGCTGCTTGACGGAATTGAAATGATAGAAATAATCCACCCCCATTCGCTCCACGATTTTGACTTGGGATTAACGCTCCATTTGCTGATGAAAATGGGAAAGATAAAATCAGTCAAGATAATCGCGATACCTGTTAACTATGACAAAGTAAAGAAAATGGAGGAAATAGGGGAAGAAGTAAAACTCATTCTGGAAAAAATAAAATAAAAAGAAGTTATTGAAAACACAAAATAGAAAGAATGCTAGTCAAGTTGGGGCTCCCATCTCCGCGTTCTTAGGTTGTCAAGCTCTTTCAGCGCACCTTTTATGTCCCCCGCCAGTATCAGGGATTCGACATTCATGAACGCCAGTTCGGCACGCATCCTTAAAATTTTGGACATATCGCCGAATGAAGAGGCCGCACCTGGGACAAACTGGCTGACGGATAGGGCAACCTCCACCACATCGGAAACATTTCCTATAGATTGTGGAAGTTCGGCATATGCGCCAAGGAACGTCATCCATTCCAAGCAACCCTTCAGTTTTTGCAATTTTTCCATCTGGAGAGGCAATGGCATTGTACGCACTTGGGGCCGGGTTGCTTCTTGCAGGACTTCAATCTCAGTAAGATTAGGAAAAATAGAGTATTTCCCCATTATCCCAATCTGGTCAAAGGGTATTAATGTGCCCAAGGCAATTGGAAATGGGCCATTGCCATAGCCATAAAGTGTTGGCCTCATACGTTCATATGCGTCCTGTGCTTTATGGACGGTCGAATTATCGGGTTTATCATAATTGCTTTCGTGAAGATATTTGTAGAAAAGGGCTGCCTCGACAGGCAGTCCATTAGCTTCAAGCCATTGCGCAGATTCTAGCAGATTTGAAGGTTCAATGAATGGTTTGGACAGCACTATTGCATTGACTGCCATTCCTTTAGTAGCATCATCGGATAGTAAGCGCAGCACCATTTCTCTAAAGCTGTGCCATTCTGAAAATCCGACAGACGCAAAAAGTAGCGCGGCCTTCGCCAAATTTTCAGGATCTTTATTTCCCTTGCCACGGAATTCCCTTGCAGTGTCAATGACATCTGCCCCCAGGGAGCAATGCGCAGGCAGTAAAGAAACATGTTTGGCATAGGCTGCAAAAGTCCTTGCTGCACCCTGCCCTTTCAAGAAATCCAAATCCCTGTGGACGATATCTTCATTTCCCCTTCTTCGGTTTAAAAAATAATTTTTTAACATAAAACCACCCTAATCTAATTCAGGAACAAAACGGTCGGATTTCCTGATATTGTCAAGCATATTGAGTGCACCCAATAGGTTTCCGCTTAATAGGAAGGTTTCAACATTCATGAACGCCAGTTCCCGCTTCAATTTCCTCATTGCTAAACTTTCAGGAGACAAATCAGAAGGTTTGCCCACACCCACATCCAATTTATTTTGGACTACTGTTGCAAGATGCGAAACCTGCATAATTGCTTGAGGAAGTTGATCATAGGCGCCAGAAAACATAACCCATTCAAGGTAATTTGTTAATGCCTGCACTTCGGCTGCTGAAGGCAAGCTACCAATTGAATGCGCTACTAACGCTGCCGAAACATCAGTATATGGCTTTTGAATGGCAATAAGCGCTTCCGAAACAGTAAGAATGCGGACACCGTCTGCGATAACACCATTTCCTTGAGGGCTATAGCGAATTATGTTTGGAGGCAAATGCGAACCAGTTGCAAGTGGAAATGCTTCGAAACCGGCCAGAACAAGTTGCCCGATTGCACGTTCATAACCGGCTTGAGCTTCTGGTGCTATGGCTTTAACAGATGGCAAACTATTGACAGTGATTGAATAAAGCGTGTTATATAATATTGCTGCTTCTTGGAGCAATCCGTCTTGTTCCAAAAGGTTCACCACATCAAATCGTTCTCTAGGGCTTAGATGCCTCCACGAACCAAGAACCGCATTTACGGCCAATCCATGCGTAGAAACGTTACTCAATAAATGATCCAGCATACTATGTAAATATGAACCATTACAACCGGCATAAAGAATTGTGGCTTTTGATAATGACTCTGGTTTTATTCCCAGCTTATCTGCGTATCTACGTCTTTCACTATCAGCGAATGTAATACCTTTCGCATTTGATGGAACAGCCATAGCATAGGTGGCAAATGTTCTTGCTGCGCCATGTGCTTCTAGATATCCCAAATCTCGCCTAATCGAATACTTGTTTCTGGTTCTAAGATATAAAGAAACAACTGCCATAGAGAGAAATAGGTAAACAAGTGTTTTTAAATGTAATCTTTTGTTCGTCCAATTCCAGCTATTCTTTGTTCCATTTCACTTTCAGGAAATGGGTCGCACAGCTCATGCACGGGTCATACGCACGAATAAGCTTTTCAATTTCGAAATGAATCTTGTCTGCGCCCATCCCGGCATCCAAGCAGTTCTGGACAAGCTTGCCAATCTCCCTTTCCATGCTTATCTGATTCTGAGATGTCGGAATAACGAGGTTAACAGAATTTATCTTCATGTCCGGGCTTATCCTTAAATCATAGTAAAGAGTCCCACGGGGCGCTTCAATCGCACCAATCCCTTCGACTTCCTTTTCGAGCTTGAGCGGAAGGTTCGGTTTTTCCGCCTTTATTTCCAATCCGTCAATAATCTCAAGCGAATGGTCGATGCAATGGACAATCTCTATCGCCTGCGCAAGGTTGTTGTGGAAAAGATTCTTGCTTGGGAAAACGCCAACGTATTTTGAAAGGTCTTTTCTTGTCCTTCGGTTTACTTTCGAGCCATTCAGGTTCATCCTGGAAATCGCCCCGACTATAAACTGCTTGCCCTGAAACTCAAATCCGGGCGCTTGGGAATAGGGAATTACCACTTTTTGCAGATGGTCGCCAAATAGGGCTTCGGGAACGCATACTCCGGTTGAAGAAGCAAGCTCCTCGCCCAGATAGGAAAAGTCTTTGTTAATCAAAGAAACAAATGAAGAATCCGATTGATGTTCAAAGTCGCATTTGTAAAAGATATCCACCAACTTTATGGTTTTCTCCCGTATCCCTTCCAAATCTTTTGCAATTTTTTTCAGGTTGTCGATGCTGGGCATTTTCATATAGCCGCCAACCGCAGTATTGGTCGCATGGATTGCACGCCCGCCAATTTCGCTCCCTAAATTGTTCCCAACCGCCTTGATGTCAAAACAATCGTGGAGAAGCTCGTGTTCCGGCCCGTCATCAGGAAATTCCAAAACCGAATCTTTTCCGTAAATGTCCGGAAGGCAGAAAAGATAGAGATGCATTGCATGGTCGCGAATATTCAATCCGTAGAGCATGAGGTTCCTGAGTGCAATCGTTTGGTCGGACGGACGGATTCCAATCCCTTTTTCCACGGCTTCAATGCACGCAGTCTGATGCGCAACGCTGCAGGTGCCGCAAATCCTTGAAACAATCTGGTAAATCCCGGTTGCCGGCTTTCCTCGCACCGCCTGAGTAAAGAATCTTTTGTTTTCGCTGATTTTGAGCTTTACGTGCTGGACCTTCTTGTTCTTGATGGAAATCTCCAAATCTGCATGGCCTTCTATCTTGCTTAGGTTGTCAATGTTAATGTCAAAATCTTTTCCGTGCATGATATAACCTCGTGAAACATAATTTAATGCCGACACGTTCGCTACTTTACTACTTCGAATTCCTTTAAGTAACCGTCAACTGCTTTCAGGAATAAATTCGCGTCCATCGGGCAGCCTGGAACCGCAGCATCAACTTTTACTATCTCTTCGAGCTTTTTTACCTTTTCCCAAAGATGGTAGGACTTAAGGAACGGGGCGATTTCTTTTTTTGTAGTTTCATCAAACATGTTTCTCTGGGCAGACGGCATGCCCGTAACTGCACACGAGCCGATTGCCACAAGCTTCTTGCAATTCTTTCGGATATCCTTGAGCATCTTCTCTTCATGGTCGTTGGAAATCGCGCCTTCGACAAAAGCAACATCAAGGTTGGAAAGGTCATTCTTGGACTTCAAAACCTTCACATGGGCAAAATCAAGGAGCTTTTTCCATTCGAAATAGTGGTCATTGAGGAGTTCAACGAATAGGATTGATGAATCCTCACAGCAAGTGAACGTAAACCAGCCAATGCGCAACTTTTTTCCCATAACCCAGAAATAGGAGGCTATGTTTTTAACTATTTTGTGTGTAAACCTAGCATGGTACTTAGCAAAGGGATTTATCTTGCGTTATTAACCGCCTTGATAAGCGGTTTTTCGGTTTTCATAAACGGGTTTGCTGTTACTGGATTTGACCCATTCGTATTTACGACATTGAAAAACGTTTTTGTTGTTGCAGGAATTTGTTCGTTGATTTTATTGGCTCGGGAAGCTAAGGAAATAAAAACGCTGACTAGGGCGCAGTGGACGAAGCTAATTGCGATTGGTGCGGTTGGCGGAAGCGTGCCGTTCTTATTATTTTTTTGGGGGCTTAGCTTATCTTCCGGGGCGGTTGGATCGTTAATTTACAGATTATTGTTCGTTTTTGCAGCCGGAATCGCGTTTGTATTCCTGAAGGAAAAGCTGAATGCAAAAATGCTGGCTGGCGGCGCGCTGCTAGTTGCTGGAAACATTCTCCTGCTTAAGGGAGCAATTGGTTTCGGGTTTGGCGAACTTCTGGTTTTGCTTGCAACCATATTGTGGGCAGTTGAGTTCAATATTTCAAAAACAGCGCTTGCCGGAATAAAGCCAAATATTGTTGTTTTCGGAAGGATGTTCTTTGGTTCGACGATTATGCTTGCGTTCCTGTTTGCAACCGGCAGGGTGGACACTATCGCAACGCTCGCACCAGTCAACTGGGAATGGGTAGCAATTACTTCCATATTCCTACTTGGATATGTATTTGTCTGGTATAGAGCACTGGCGTTGGCTCCAGTTTCTATTGCAACTCCAGTCCTTGCGCTTGGAGGGCCGATAACTGCCTTGCTTTCGCTATTCTTTATAGGAAAGGCGATTGCACCGGTTGAAGCGATTGGAATGCTGCTAATCATTATTGGAGTTGCAGTTATTGCAAACGCCTATGGAATCTTTCGTTCGCTGCTCCAGCCAAAAACCGTGCGATTATGAAACCAATCGAACTTGCCGGAAGATATTCATTAATGCCTAATTGCCTAGGTTATTGCGGAGGCTCGGATTTTTCTAAAGTTTTTAAGAGGTATTTGGATGGAACTGCTAGCGAGAGCGAACTTAAGCTCGCAATAAAAAAATTCAAGGGACATTATCCTTACCTCAAGACTATTGCACGGGCCAATGGAATAAAAAATCCGTTCGATAAGAGAATAATTGAAGCATTTTGGATTGGGGATAGGTTATTGGAACAGGTCGGACGAGCGGACGTTATCCGGCTGATACGCAAATTTTCAAAGAACGCGGAAATGAATAAAAAACGGGCGCAAGAGAAAATAGATAATCTTCCGGACGGGATTCTGCTCCATCATTCTTTCAATTCGCTTTATCTTAATTTTGTTGGGGATCGGGTCGAACGGACAGTTGATAATTTTGATAGGTGCAGGATTGGATGGGGCATCGTCCGAACCGTAAAGAAGAGCACCGCGAAAGTCTGTTATCAAAAAATAATCAAAAGAAACGGAAAATACAAATTCTCAAAATCGGTTGAAAAATATTTCCGGAGGACGATGGACGGGATTACCCCGGAACCGAAATTGGCTAGCGGGGATATTGTTTCTTTGCATTGGGGATTAATCGTCCAGAAATTAAATAAAAAACAGCTGGCGGAGTTGGAAAAATATACGGGAAAGAATATGGAGATAATAAACGGTTCTAAGAATAGGTAATTTTTTCTCAAAACATTTCAAAAAGCCAAACATTAATAATTAATCTTGATTTTTCTATTCATGAAAATTGATAATTCGAAATACGCTGGCGCTTTTCTTTTTATCGGGGCAGCACAATTTATCCTGTTTATGATGATTGCAGAAGCAATCTATCCGGATTACAGCATTTCGGAAAATATGATA
>JBAYGV010000047.1:0-6911 GCA_041666445.1 Candidatus Micrarchaeia archaeon
CCCCGACACGCCATTATGCCACGAATGTTTTGCGCTGCAGCCGAGCCTATCACACAAAAGAATGCGCTTATTGTTGCTGGCCGCGAGACTGTGACCATCTCTTTGGATGCGACTCCACAAGAAATTCGAGCTTTTGCATGAACTGTTACAATTCGTATAGGCTGGCAAGATGCTTTGAAGTGGACACTTCAGAAGATTGCACCGGGTGCTATTTCATACACAACTGCGAAAACGTCCATGATTCAATGTTCTGCTTTAATGTGAAAAGCAAAAGGTATGCGATAGCGAATGTGGAACTGGGAAGGGAAAAATACATGAAAATAAAGGAAAGAATCGTGAATGAAATTGCCGGAAAGCTTGGGAAGGATAAAAAACTTGAGCTAAGCATATATGATATTTATAATTCCAGAAAGCACTGATTGCTATGCCAGCACCACCAGAAATAGAAAAGGCGTTTCAGACTACTTTTAAACTTATTTTCGGAGAGTGCAACGTAAAGCTGGACGAACTAGAAGATTACATGCTCAAATGGCATTATCCCCCGCATTTCAGAAAATCCGAAATATCCGGAAAAGACGTAATCGTCTCATCTGATTTTTACCGAAAGGATGCGAAGTTCATTTCGCAGGATGAGATTGATTTCGGGAAGAAATACGAACCGCTTGCCATTGATGAGATAAAAGACATAGACTCAATTCTTGAAGCAATCCAAGACCGCGTATTTTATACCGGAAATAAATACTTCGGAAATTCGAGCAATATAACTGATTCGGATACTTGCACGGATGTAAATTACTGCTATAAGTCGCACAATACCTCTGGCGCCCGTTACGTTGCCTATTCTTCCTACGTCCGCTTTCAAAGCGAATATGCATTCGGCTCTGGATGGTTTTTGAGGAGCAGGTATCTTATCAGGTGCATTGGTGCGGATAATCTGACTCGAGGATTTGAATGTTATATATCCCCAAATTGCTCAGATACATTTTTCTGCTATAACTGCTGGGCATCTTCCCACATTATGTTTTCTTTTAATCAGCGTTCGAAACGGTATTGTATCGGAAACAACGAACTTCCAAAAGATAGGTATTTTGCATTGAGAAAAAAGCTGGTTGACGAAAGTAGGGAATATATTGAAAAACACAAAGATTTCCCTTCCCTCTTCGCACCGCCGTCAATGTCTGCTGAAAAGAAAAAAGATTTGCTTGCAAAATCTCCGAAAAAAAAGCAAGAGAAGGAAGACTTACATCCAATAAACGAAGCATTCCATTCGGCATCTAAAGTAATTTTTGACCAGGAAATTGGTTCAATCGAAGAAAATGAAAAATTATTATCAGAACGCCCAACCATCCCAGAAAAGATAACGACTTTTTTTGGCAACGAAGGTTATTATCCTCCGGTTTTTTTCTACGTGATGATTCCGAAGGACAGGATGACTATAAAGGATGAAGAACAGATTTGTGCAGAACTGAGAATGGAAATAGCTGAAACAGAAAACCTTAATTCTATTCTTTCAAAAATGGGAGAGATATCTTTATATCGAATAGATATGGCAGAAGGAAAAGTAAGCAACAGCATAAAAAGTTCACTTCTTTACCAGGGAATAAACGCACTTTATGTTTGCGACTTAACGCTCGGAAAAAACTGCGGATATTGCACCTACGGATTAAGTGACGAAGCAGTCTTTGGCTGTTTCCGAACAATCCACTCCAAGTTCACAATCCGCTGCGAAAGCTGCTATAACGTAACTGCATGCTTTGAAATGGACGGATGCTCGAACTGCTCGAATTCAATGTTCTGCCATAACTGCGAGAATCTAGATTATTGCATGTTCTGCTTCAATGCGAAATCGAAACGTTACGCCATAGGAAATGTGGAAGTAGGCCGTGAGCAGTACATGAAGATTCGAAAGATAGTTATTGATTCGCTGGTAAAGCAGATAACAGAAAAAAAGAAATTGGATTTTGATATTTACAATTTACGGGGCAAATAAAATGGTAGACGCTGAGATTAATAAGGCTTGGAAAAGCGCATGCAAAGTCCTGTTCAAGGATGAAATAGGAGATCTATCGGATTTTGAGGATTGGCTCCCTACCTATGCCCAGATGCCGCGTTTTGAAAAGTCTGCAATTTCTGGGGACACCGTAGCGCTCGGAGTAAATTCATTCGTAAAAAATGCAAAATTCATCGGCTACAGCGAAGTCGATTTTACAAAGAAATTCGCTCCGCTCAACATTAATGAAATAAAAGACATTGACGGAATAGTAAGCGCACTTCATGAACGCTTCTTTTACACAGGAAATATTATCCTTGGAAACTCAAAGCACGTTGAAGACAGCGCAGACATAGTAAACAGCGCGTACATCAACAAATCCAGCGTGATAACCGATTCAAGGTATCTCTCGCACTGCCGCTATCTGGAAGATTGTGAATATTGCTTCGGAACTCTTGGGGCAATGACAAGCAAATACGCAATAATGTGTACTGGAAGCGAATTTTCCCGCTGTTTTGAATGCCATTCTGCGCAAACGGTATCCGACTGCTATTATTCCGGAAGCATAAAGAACTGCACGAATTGCATGTTCTGCTTCGGAACCCAGCAGCGCTCCAATATGATTGGTAACCTCCAGCTTTCTAGAGAAAAATACGGACAAATTAAGGATAAGCTAATCTCAGAAATTGCACAGGAGCTGAAGAAAAAGAAAAGAGTCTACTCGTTCTTTGACATCCTGCATGAATGCAAAAAATATGAAGTGAAAGACCTTGGAATCGCGGACAAATCTGAAAACGAATCGTTCGATTACGCGCCGGTTGACGAGGCATTCGCAACCACAACTTCGCTCCTATTTGGAAAGCCGCTCGAAGGAATTGAAAACTATTCCGAATTCCTCCAACAAGACGTCCCGAAAAATGGCAGGTTCGTATCTCCATTCAGCGGAAAAACGGTTTTGGTTGCAGCTTACCGAACGCATATTCCTGCAAAATTCGGATTGGACGGACGGCTCTTGACGGATTTGGAAGTCCGGGCCCTTGGAGAAGTAAAGGTTGATTGCATAATTAGCGAAAAGAACATAGAAAAGATGAACGCTAGTCTCGCTTCAGTTTGCGAAACCCTCAACACAATAGCTTACAGCGACTTGAACAAGCAAGTAGGCAACAATAGCAATACCATGGACGCAACAGTAGTAATAAACGCCCATGACTGCTGCCACGGCGCTGCGTTCGTATTCTGCAAGAAATGCGCTTATTGCTTCTGGCCAGCAAGCTGCGAGAATGTTTTTGGCTCGTTTGCGGCATGGCATTCCAACTTCTCAATCAAATGCTTCAACTCCAAAAAGCTCACCCGCTGCTTTGAAGTGGAAAGCTCAAACAACTGTACGGACGTATACTACTCGCATAATTGCGAAAATGTCCATGACTCAATGTTCTGCTTCAATGCAAAGAACCTGCGGAACGCTATCGGAAATGCACAGCTTGAGCCAACAAAATACAAGTCGATAAAATCCGGAATCACTTCCCAGATTAGGGAGGAGTTTGAGCAGAAAAAGAATTTGAAATGGAATATTTACAATATCGGAGAGCTATAACCCCTAACCAGCGTTCGGCAAAGCACACTCTCTTTAAATCCTCCTCCACAAATCAGAAACCATGCTTATTGGTTTAGTTGGAAAGCCCTCATCAGGCAAATCCACGTTCTTTCAGGCAATCACTTCGATCCCAGTAGCCCGTGCTGATTATCCATTCACTACTATTGAGCCTAACCGAGGGGTTGCCTATGTTGAAATTGAATGCGTAGACAAGGATTTCGGGGTCAAATGCAACCCAAGAACAGGATTCTGCATAAACTCAAGAAGATTTGTTCCGATTGATGTTTTGGATGTTGCGGGATTGGTTCCTGGAGCGCACGAAGGGAAAGGATTGGGAAACAAATTCCTGGACGATTTGAGGCAGGCTGATTTATTGATTCATATTGTTGATGCATCAGGCTCTACAAACGAAAACGGAGAAGCAGTTGCTCCGGGCTCGCACGACCCCTGTAAAGATATTTTATTTTTAGAAGAAGAATTGAATTTCTGGCTTAAAGGGATATTGGACAACAACTGGGGAAAGCTTGTCCGTGAAAGCGCGTTGAACAAGAAAAATGAGGATATACTCCATTTGCAATTCACAGGCTTGGGGATAAAAGTAGATGCAATAAGAAAGACATTGCATGCACTCGGTCTGGCAGAAAAAAGATTATCAGAATGGAACAATGATGACAAATTCGCGTTCGCCAAAAAAATGAGAGAGATGGGAAAGCAGATAATAATCGCTGCAAACAAGTGCGACAAGCCAACCGCAATGGATAACGTAATCAAAATGAAGGAAAAGTTCCCGAAATATTTGATTGTTCCTTGTTCCGCAGAAGCGGAAATTGCATTAAAAGAAGCAAGCAAAAGAGAATTCATCAGCTATGTTCCCGGAGATGACCATTTCGAAATAAAAAAAGAGCTTAATGAACAGCAAAAAAAAGCGATGGACGTTCTTGGCGGGGTATTGACAACCTATGGAAGCACCGGAGTCCAGAAGATGCTCAACGCGGCGGTTTTTGATTTCCTTAAGTATATTGCTATATTTCCAGGCGGAGTGAACAAGCTGAGCGATTCAAAAGGCAATGTTTTGCCGGACGTATTCTTGTTCCCCCCAGGCTCGACTGCGTTGGATTTTGCCTTTGGATTACATACGGATATGGGCGAAGGCTTCATCAAAGCAATTAACGTGAAAACAAAACAGCCAATTGGAAAAGAGCACCCGCTGCAGCATAGGGATGTGATTGAAATTTATTTCAAGAAACCATAGGAGTAAAGATGAAATAATGGTGGACAGATTATGCTTATCGTCTTAACAACCGTCCAGAAAAAATCCGAAGGGGAAAAGATTGCCAAATCGCTTGTTGAAAAGCACCTCGCGGCGTGCGTGAACATCGTCAAGCTGGAAAGATCTATTTATCGCTGGGAAGGAAAGATAAAAGAAGATGGGGAATATCTGTTAATTATCAAAACCTCGGACAGGTCATTCCTGCGGCTCGAACGGGAAATAAAAAATTTAAGCACTTATGATATGCCGGAAATACTCGCAATCAAAACAGCAAAAGGAAGCAAAAGATATATTGACTGGGTAAACCATTCTTGCTTGAGTTTCTGAGCTAACCAATTACGTCTTTCTCTAATCCTCGCTCTTCAAGCTTTTTATCGTCCCGCTCGTCTTATCCGCAACAACTCTCGCCTTCTTTCCATTAACTTCGTTGACTAAAGCCAAGAATCCGCGGACTTCATCAATCTTATCCCGGGCACAACGAATCATTCCTTTTCCGGAAGCAGGGTCAAATTCAACCATTTTTAGTGAAACGAACGAAAGCCCGTACTCCCCGAAAAACTTCAGGGATTCCGCGTAAAGCCCCCGCTTAAATTCCTCCTCGGAAAACGAACTGCCATTGACTGTGAACGAAATATAGCGTTTTTTCAAAGAGCCTGCCTTTACCATAGTTTTAAATTATTTTAACATCTTTATATAGCTATGGAAAAAATACTCATATTATCCGGAAGCGAAAGCGACAAGGCAATAGTAGGCAAAGTTGTCGATGCACTAAAGGAATTCGGAGTGGAATGCAAAACCGAAGTTGCATCCGCACACCGAACACCGGAAAAGCTTGAAAAAATAATTGAAGCGAGCAGTGCGGACGTATTCATCGCGGTTGCAGGATTATCAGCAGCATTGCCAGGAGTAATCGCAAGCAAGACCACAAAACCAGTAATTGGGGTTCCCGTGGGCGTCAAACTTGATGGCTTGGATGCATTATTATCCATGATGCAAATGCCACCGGGCGTGCCAGTTGCAACAGTTGGGATAGATAATGCAAAAAACGCAGCAGTTCTGGCAGTGCAGATATTGGCGTTAAACGACACAAATCTGAAGAAAAAACTCGAAGAAATGCGTGCAAAATGGAAAGGATATAACCTAGTATTTGTGAAGTAATAGCAAAACATATTGATTTTTGAACTTTTTTATGTTTTGCTAGCTAGCAAGTTGCAAAGCAAAAGTTCAAATATTAATGCAACTTGCTATAAGCTGAAAATATAAATTTTGCACAAAAATGTTGCTAATTGACATATACAGCACAAACGATAGCTATTTAAACAGTAGCTAACACTATAATAGCATCAAGTTACGCTCCCATTAGATTGAAAAATAGGCGAGTAGTCAGTTTGAATAGGTGAAATTACAATGACATCAGATGAACTTCCAATCACATTAGACGCACTCTACGGTCATGTAGCAGGAGCAATAAGAGTAGTAATAATAGAAGACTGCCCGGAGAATAGGACATTCTTAGCAAGAGCAGCAAGACGGCTAAGTCCAGATGCAGAAATAATTGCAGTGCCAGACCTCAAGAGATTCAATGAGGAAGCGGCTGGAAAAGTAAATTCAGATACTTGTATTCTATGCGATGCTTATTTTCCAGATGATATAACAGGAATAGGAGGGCCGATTTTTAACGCTGGACCAGTTTTGGAACTTGCAAGAAAAGCAGGGGCAAAATTTGCACTTACGACTGCAAGCGAACCTATGGATATTGAACCCGCATTTTTAAAGTTCGTTGTTGACAAACACGGATTCATCGAAGGAAGCAAAATACACGCAGGGCAATTAATCGCAGGAATTTTACCGATTACACGAGATAACGTCAGAAATGGCATTAGCGTTTTACACAACGGGCCAACTCTAATGTATTCAGTTTCAGGCAAACAATCGCCTTCAACAATTATACCGCCACCAAAAGAGATAGTACCATCGCCACAGTTTCCTGCCAGACGTTTTAGAACGCCAGGCGGCGCATTTGGAAGCGGCAGAAAATGCCCAAATTTAGTATAAAA
>JBAYGV010000048.1:0-6871 GCA_041666445.1 Candidatus Micrarchaeia archaeon
CCAGGGTTGAAAAATACCTGTTAACGGAACACCTGCAACAACCGAGAGTTGAGATTGGGCTGCAGGAGCTTTTACAAAGGCAGCGTAGAATATTATGGATTGCAAAAACAAGAGTGCCGCATGAAACATATGAAAGACTGGAAGCGGGATTTGCTGAGAGCTATATCAGAAATGCAAGGCAAATAAGGGATGGAAAACCGGATGCCCATCCGGCGGATTGCGAATTGACTGAGATGGCTAAAAAAAGGATGGGACAAAGAGAAAGGAATGGACAACCGAAAATGTTCCGGCAGCTTGGAAGGGCGATTGCATGACTAACGATGTTGAAGCAATCATTAGAAAATTGCAGGGCTGGAACGAGCTTGAAATTTACGAGGCATTGCTTAAAATGAACGAGCTTGATGCAGCAGAAGTGAATGGAAATCCGGGGAAGTGGCTGCCGCCCCTCTTGAAAGCAGCCGAAAGCATAACTTTGAGCTATCAGATTAAGCTGGAGGCGATAATCTGGATAATGGCTATTGAAACGGCTTCGCGAACTACAATAACAACTGCAAAATCAGATAATCCCATTGAAGCAACCAGATTAGTATTGCACAATGCCGGGCTGCTTAAAGACCACCTTAATTACGACAACGCAAGAGATATGATTAACTATCTTAAGGAAAACGGGCAGGACGTAGATGAAGAATTGGCATGCCTATTTGAAAAAACAGGAAACCCAAATATCAGGGACCTTGTAATGTTTGAGCTTATTGAAAGAAAAACTGGCGCCACTGCACTGCTGCTGAAAATGCTAGAGGGATGCAAACCTATTGAAACGATTGAAATGATAGAAAAAATGGTTGGCTTGGGAACGGCAATGCCGACACTAGTCCCAGCACTTGCAGAACTGGCAAAATCCGAACATACTTGGATAAAGCGGCACGCATTGCGGGCAGCAATATTAATCGAACAGGCTACAGAATGGAACGCGGTACAAGAACTGTTATTGGCTAATATCGCAAACCCAGACAGTGAACTTAGAGAATTTTGCTTTGAACGAATTAGGGAACACTTCCCGGATTTTGAACGGAATTTGCGAGAGATAGTTTACAATAAAAATGAGAAGGTGGGGGTTGAAATTGGGCTGGAACTAGTAATTGCAAGCCAGAGAAGGTATTTGAAAATGGCAAAGGAAGCGGGGTGGCATCCAAAAAAAATAGAACAAATGGAAAGCGAATTCACTGATTTTTACATTCGAGTTTCTGAACGCATCAGGGCGGCAAAGAAAGACGTGCCATTAAACGATAGCGCATTAGCACGAATGACCGTGCAACGTATGGAAAAGCGTGCGAAAGACAAAACTCCACGGACATTCAGTCTTCTTAAGGCTGCCAGCGGCTAGAAGAAAGAAAAAATAGAAAAAAATTAAAAAGAAAAAGAGTTTACTGCCCGTGGTGCTTGCGGCCTTTTCCTTGGGTTAAATAATAGGCTAATCCCAAAATAACGACCAGAACAACTACGCCAATTAAGACCATCCCCATGTCAAACCCTGCTTTTTGGGTTGTTGCTGGTGTAGCTGTTGGCTTAGTCGTTGCCGGAGTGGTTGCCGCTGCTTTTGCCTTGGCATTCTTTGCAAGCTCTGCCGCTTCCAACGCAAGCTTCTTTGCTTCCTCGTAATTGCCTGCATTGAGTGCAACACTGGCTGCATCAAGCTTTGCCCTTGCTTCGGTAACATCCTTGCCTTCCTTGACTGCAACTACTATTGCGGAATCACCGGAAGAAATAACTGCCAACGCCTCTTCCTTAGCAGCTGCGACTACTACGGTTGTTTCTTCTGCCGGCAGGGTTGTTTCCGGAACGGTTACTGTAGTTTCCGGAGTTGTTGTCGTTGTTTCCGTAACAGTTGTTCCAACTACCGTAGCTTCTATTCCCGGAACGGTTGCAGGGCACAATTCAAGCTGGAACGGCCCGAGAACTTTCGATAGATGGTTTGAAGTTGATAATGAATCAACCTCGTAATTTCCATTTGCGGTTATTGTAAAATCTGCTTTCCCGTTTGAGCCAGTCTGTTTTGAAACATAGCTGAAATCCCGGGTGTCATACAATCTTAACTCAAGAGCCGAAATTGGCGTTCCTGAATAAACAGCCGAAACTTCAAGCTTTCCGCTTGCGCACTCAAAAGTTTTTGACAGGGTCGGTTCGGTTTTTGAAGTTGAAGAATCCGAACTGGACGAAGTCGCCGCAAGGGAAGTTGTGCCTCTTACATCCGGAACAGATGCGGAAAAGTGCGGCATTTTCATCCATATCCTGTTTACGGAAGTGTTCATGTAACAGTCTGCATTAGAATTGTTTCTGCTGCATTCCATGCCGCCAGCAGTCGTATTGAACCAGGTAGTATTGAAATCATTCCAATATGCCGGCACATCACTCATGTTCATTGTAGTATTCCATACTTCATTGCCATCATAGTCTACAAGGCTTGAAAGCAATATCTTAACCGGCTGATTTTCATTGAGTGCCGGAACGGTTGGGGTCGGGATATCCGAATAGGTCATAGAAGTGTATGCGCTTTCATATACGTCCGGGGCGTAACTGCCAAAGAAATATTTTTTTTGGTAGGACGAGCCGCTAGTCAAATCGGTTGGATTTAATTGTGCGCTCATGCCTGGCGGGCCGGATGCAATTAGGTCAACGTTCTTGAATATCATTTTTGACCCAGTGGTCAATGTCATAACTATGTTTGGCGAGAAGCCCATGTACATTATTTTTATTGGCGGGTTTGGATTGTTATTCGGGTCAAAATCATAAAGTTTACACGAATCAAGCAGCTCCGGAACAGTGCATGCCGGATCCGGATTATAGAATGCGACATTGCTTATCGATGACATTATAGAACCCCCGCTTTGGTCCATAAAGTCGTTGCTGGTCAACGTAATTGCATAGCTGGAATTTACAGACGTATTGAACTTGAATTTTCTTGGCGATGTTTGGGCGCCAAATACTTCTCCAGTTACGCTTGTTGAAAGCGGTATTGCAAAATAAGCTGGGCTTGGCGAGCCGCCGTTGCTAGTAGTCAGGGAAAGCCTAACTGGCACAGTAGTGCCATTATTGTTGAAATCAAAATCGACTTTTATTTGGCCGCCGTTGCTTCCAGTCAGCATCGAGCCGCTGGAATTGAACTGGGTAATGTTTACCCTCTTGAAGCGTATGTCCCAAGAGGTGTTCACGCCATCAACAACGCTGCCTGCAACTTCACGCAAGGTAACGTTTATGGAAAGGTTTTGGAGATTATACAGCGTTATGTTCTGATAACCTACGAAATAGTTAGTATTGTTGTTTGCATAGGCAATCATAAGGTAAGTTATCCCATCCTGTGCAGTAACTTCCGTAAAGTTAAAAACGCCAGTTGTGCTGTTTATGTACCCGCACATCTCTGGGCCAGACCCGACATTGCAAAGCATTCCAAATGGGTTGAATGGCTGGAAAGTAAGCATTGTTCCCATGCCGCCCGATTGGTATGGATATAACGTTATATTCGTAAAGTTTATCCCTTCCGGATTGCCGCCGGCGATGCTGAGATTTCCGTTAATTACTGAATTTGTCCAATTGTTGCTAGTATTAAATCGCAAAGTAAGATTGAGATATTTTAGGGTAGCAAACGAATCGTCAGAAAGATTGAATTGCAGCTGCCTGCCTGCACCATAGAAGAAATCCTCCTCGCCCATACCTTGGAAAAACGGCATCATTACCATCATAGAATAGTTGTATCCTTTTGGGATATAGAGCGTGAAATTCTCTGCTCCGGTTTGCCCAAAATTCGAATATAGCGGGAAATCGTATTTTGCGTAAAAAACTCCGCCGCTGATATTTACTGCACCGCCAGTCCTGTTTGTCGCATTAATAACTAACTTTATCCCATCTCTTACAGTTATGTTTGTCCCATTTGCTCCAAGCAAAAACATTTGATAGGGCATTGCTGGAACGGCTGGACCTACGAGAACGTGGGAACTATTATCCAAGCGAACACGGATATAGTACATTCCATTTTGATCGAAATCCCCAATAATAGTATAATTTCCGTCCTCTCCGCTGTAATTTGTAGCCATAGGAACGGTTACCGAAGGGCCGCCCATGGACTCATTCCATAATTCAATAGTCGCATTGTTTACTGGAGAATTGGATGCATTTACGATGTACCCGACTATTGTCGCGCTTGTTGAAAAACACAAGCCCACAAATAACAACATAATTAAAACGAGATTCTTATTATTCATATTTACCGCCAACTTTCCATTAGAATATGATATTTATAAATATTTGCGCGGGAAGAAACACATGATAAAACGCCCAAAGATATCCAAGCATGAAATAATCGCGGATTTGATATTCATATTCATTGGAATGTTCGTTGCTTTCACGGCAATATTCATATTTGACATCCATTGGTCGTTCTATCCAGGTAATACTATTTTCCCGCCAAACAAACATATTTTCCAGACTCCGACTCCTTATTTGATTGGAATCCCATTAGGAGGGCTTATCGGATTCATCGTCATAAAACTGCTTTTCTACGCATTTATGGAAGAGGAAGAAGCAGTTGGGGAAGCGAGATGGAAGGGCTGGAGGAACGGAACAAAGAAAAAGAAGCCGGAATAAGCGGAGATAACTCAAACTGGCCTAATTTTAGTTGTAAAGCATGGTTTTTTATAATGTTTTAACCAATAGAATAGCATGCGATTGCGGAGGTTAATACAGAGATTCCCTAGATACGAGAATTCAGCAGGTGCAGCCGCAGTCAGGGAAATGTTCCAGCAAAGTGGAAGGCTGGGAACGGTAGAACAGCTGGCAATGGATTTTACCGCAGACATGGTTAAGCGAGGGTTCGGAATAATAACTGCAAACGAAGTAGATGATGCAGCCAAAAAAGCAGGCTGGGGAGGCGGAAAAACAGGAATAGTCAAGGATAATGAAACAATATTCAATCTGGGTTTGGGAAAATCTAGGTCTAATTTTTTCGTTTTCATGAAGGAAACTTCCGATGGGATAGAAATATTTTACAGCAGCCCAAGAAGCGATGATGCAGCATTGTTGTTTACTCACGATGACCTATACTTAAAGAGAAAGATAATGGCAACTGGAACAGACAGGACAACGGAGATAAAAAAGGTAATTGATGAAGTAATAGATGTTTCGGATGCAAAATTCGTTGAAGACCTGAGGATGCAGACCCACCACCATGGAACATACCTGTTTGACAGGCATTTTGAACACACAAAATTGCCGGATGACGCCAGCTCTAATATCGCGGACATTATCAGAAAGGCGATGCTATACCATACTGATGTTTGGAATTTTACCCCGCATAATACAAGCAACAAAAAGATTCACCAAATACTTGATGGGGTTGTGAACGTGCTTGGAATTACCTATGTGCCAGGAACTGAACTTACAGGGACACTTGAAAAGGATGGAATAAATGGGCCGCACATTGTGATGATGTTTGATGGATATGGGAAGGGCACGGCAGAAGAGCAAATATGGAAAAAAGTAATCGCCAGGATGCATCAGTTCAATATGGTATCCTATTTCCGCGGTCTATCATTCGAAAGAATGGATAAGATTATGCAAATGCTTAGAAACGAAGGGAAGCTAGTAATTGGATTCGCCCACACTGTGAATTGCAATACAAAAACCTTGCCAATATTGGCAGTAGGACTGTTAAGCGCAGTTGAAACTGGGGCATACGATTTGAAAACTGCTTTGCAGCTGCTTAAGTATTCTGATGCGGTTGCTGCCTACAATCCAACGCTCTGCGATGAAGATATGGCAGGAATGATACACAGTGACGAATTGAAAGGCTGGCTTTACGCACGCATTGCTGAATATGGGCTGGGAACAAAACTTACGGCAAATGCATGCAACCTTGCAGTTGCCCAGTATGCCGAAAAAGTATTGAAAATGGGCAGCTTTTACGAAAGCGATGAGCACACTTGCACTCCATTGGACGCATATTCTACCGGAGCGGATGGATTTGCAAAGGGATTTACAAGAATTCTGCTTAAGCCAGAATTGGCAAAGAAATGGCTTGAAAGCGGGAAAAAGCTGACTGTTAAAGAGCTAATTGAATGGGTAGGCACACGGGAAGCTATGCTTCATGCAAAAGTTTTTTATGAAGTTGTTGATGGAGAAGTAAAACTTGCAAAGGCAAGGACTGAGGATACGAGGTACAGCGAATTCGAACGGAAAAAGCTAGTTGTACGCCAGCAAATAGAGTACGTAAAGGCGCTTGCCAAGGATTGGGCATATTTCCTCCAGCACAGGGGGGAATGGAAGCATCTTTTTGCACTGGACAAATAGTTTATTTCCCAGTTTTTCTTTCCACCGCAGCCTTGACAAATGCAACGAATAATGGTGCCGGAGACTCTAGACGCGACTTGAGTTCTATATGCGCCTGCGTCGCAACACCAAAACCGAACTTGTCCGGCCATTCGCAAATTTCGACCACTCCGCTTCCTGGATGAGTCCCTGAAATAATTAATCCTCCTTTTTCCAACTCAGCTACGAAATTAGGATTGACTTCGTATCTGTGCCTATGACGTTCGGATATTTTTGTTGTATCGTAAAACTTACGTGCTATTGTTCCGGGTTTAAGTTCGCAGTCATAGGCGCCCAAACGCATAGTTGCCCCCATTTTCGTAATTTTCTTTTGCTCTGGAAGAATATCGATTACTGGATATTTCGTATCCTTGTCGAATTCTGTTGAATTTGCACCAGCCATTCCGCAAATATTCCTTGCATACTCAGCAACCATCAGCTGGACTCCTAGGCATAGGCCCAAATAGGGGATTCCATGCTCGCGTGCATAGCGGATTGCATGAATTTTTCCTTC
>JBAYGV010000049.1:0-6797 GCA_041666445.1 Candidatus Micrarchaeia archaeon
GAATAAAATAGATTTAATCATTGCAGGCACAGTAGTTGAACGCGTACTAAACCAATACATGAGATTGAACGTGGCGGCTAAAGGAATGATAAATGAACAACTGATACCATTGTTATTCCATGACCAAATTTTAGACCAGATAATAAAAGCTGAACTTATGAAAAGAATGTTTGAACCCCCGTTCAGCGATGATGCGCTTCTCGTAAAATGCCTAGTCTCGCCTAATCCAATTTATTCTATGCTAATTTCACTTCTCCAACATACTAAACCTAATGAACTTATGGCCAAGCTCGGGATATCCCATCCGATAGAACTAATATTAGCACCAGAAGAAGCAGGAGAGAGTGCCAGAACAATGCAACGGCATATGCAAACTAGGAATGAACTTATTCTGAGGGTAGTTCAAGAAAGAGTTTCAGTGTTTTTAATTGAACACGGATTCAATTTGGTTGAAGAATTGATGTCAAATGAGAGAGAACGAATTGTAAGAAGAGAAATTTTTGGCAACTAACCCAAGCGTAGGGGCACAGTCCAATAATCTAATAAAGTCTTCTCAGCAAATTCATTCTTGGTTTTTTAATGAAAATTCTTGTGACTGGGGGGCTTGGATTTATTGGGTCTAATCTTTGCGAACGGCTAGTGAAAGAAGGCCATGAGATAACTATTATTGATAATCTCCACACCGGCACGGAAGAAAATGTAAAGGATATCAGAAGCAATGTTCGAGTCGTCATCGGGCGCGCAAAACAGCTGGTTGAAATCGGAGAGAAGTTCGACCTGATTTTCCATGAGGGAATTTACTCGTCCACCCCAATGTATAAGGAAAAGCCGAGCAGGGTTGCCGAAGTAGTTGAAGATTTCATTGCGATTCTTGAATATGCAAAAGCCAACAAGACGAAAATCGTTTACGCATCATCATCCTCAGTTTACAATGGAATTGCGCCGCCACAGCGCGAAGATGCGCCAATTGGAGTTACTGATTTTTACACCGAAGGCAGGGTCGCAATGGAACGGCTTGCGGAATTATACCATAAGCTCTATGGAATGCAGATTATTGGATTGCGCTATTTTAGCGTTTACGGGCCGCATGAAGAGAACAAAAAAAGTTACGCGAACCTGATTAGCCAATTCATGTGGGCAATAAGAAAAGGCGAACAGCCAATCGTCTATGGAGACGGAAGCCAGAAACGGGATTTCACTTACGTTGATGACATAGTGGAAGCGAATATGCTTGCAATGAAGAGTGCCATCGGATTGGGGGTTTTCAATGCCGGAACCGGAAAAGCGATTGCGATAAACGAAATGATTGAATTGCTAAATAGGAAGATGGGAACGAACTTAAAGCCGAAATACATCCCGAACCCGATATCGAATTACGTCCATTATACGCTTGCAGATACCAAAAAGGCGGAAAAAGAGCTGGGTTTCAAGGCAAAGGTAAGCTTAGAAGAAGGGATTGCAAAATTAGTATAAGTCCATCATGCCCCACCACCTGCTACATAGTATTTATATACATTTTGAACCTAATTAAACAACATGACATTTGCAAGAACGCAGGAAACTCCCCATTCAAACCGCAAGACAAGGCCTAAAGGATGGGAAGCGAGCCTTCCAGCAATAGATACTGCACCTCCAGGTGCAATTTTACTAGATACTACGCAGGCTGCAAAGGTTATCGGTTGTGCCCCAAACACTGTTCTTTGGCACGTATTCCACAGAAAGCTTCAGGCGTATGTAAATAGAAAGGCAATAAAACAAGGATTCGGTATTGCCGTAGCGGAATGCGACGCAGTTGCATACCGAGATACCAAAAAGGCAGCCAAATCAGAAAAGAAAGAAACTGAATTCGAAGTTGCCCGTTGCGCAGAAATCCTTGGAGAAACAAAGCATATGATACACATTTGGATTGGCAATGGAGTTTTAAAAGCAGAAAAAAAGCCCGGAGAGAATGGAGTTCAAAGGTGGGTAGTCTCTAGGGAAGAGCTTGAACGTTTCACTGCAGAACGCACGCTCTCCAAAGACGACCCCAAAGCGATAGGGGGATTAACTGTAGCCGAATGTGCTTCTACCCTAGGAATAGGAGATTCTACAATAAGAATATGGATTTCTGATGGAACACTCAAAACCCTTGGAAGGATGAAAAACACTGCACATAGGGAACATCGCATTGAGGTTGCCGAGCTAAGGAGATGCGCAGGAGATACTGGAACTAAGATTGATGAGGATAGGCTCACGTCCATAATGGGGAGAAGGGGAATAATCCAGCAACGGGCAGTGTTGATTTCAATTCCAAACGAACCGCTTCCGGAAGACCGGATTTTCCGCCTAAGGGATGACGATGACCTAAATTGGCCAGATGCGCCTAAATTAATCCCAATACTCCGCAAATCAATTGAAGAGATAGACCGCATGGAACGGATGCGAATGGCTGCAAACATGGGGATTATCCACTGGAAAGGAATGCTCTATAGCGGAAGCGCCAGATATTTCATAAACGGGAGCCTGCGGGTACACCCGGAAGATTTGAAATTTGTCAGGGGGATAAATGAGGGCGATGAAAGAGTCCAAATGGATCTGGAACAAGAACTGGGCCCATTGGCAGTAAACCTTGATGCCAACAGGCACATCGTCTGGCTTGCAAGGGGTGAAAATGGTGGGCAGCTAAGGAATAGCGGGATTGCAATTCCCTATGCGGAAAAATATGATGGAACAACGCACACGCTTGCGAAATACGCCTACTTGCTGAATGCCACCAGGGATTTGTTAACTGGAAAAACAGGGTCAGAAGTGGAGATTTTCCGGATTATTGATAAATACGAACAGGACCGCGAACCAACTGCAGAAGAAAGAACGCTCATGCTAATAACGAAATTCTGGCTCGAGATGCGCGCCAAGGCTAGGGGGCTGAGCTTGGAAGCTAGCGCAACTTTGGAAGACGGCGGGGCGATGATAACTCGGCTGCTGCTTCCGCTTTGGGACAAGGTTTTCCCGAAAGAGGACCACGACCCCCCAGCAGAATATCTATTTTGACAGGCCGAACTCGTTGAACTGCTATTTAAAAACATTTTCTTTTCAATAGACGAAAGGAATTTACTTATTAAAATAAAACTGAGGTGAGTATTTGATAGAGACCGCAGTAATTGCATTCGTAGCCGGAGTAGTGACTTTGGCCTACGCACTGTGGCTTGCCTACAGCGTAAAGAACGCTGCCAAGGGAAGCGAAAAAATGGTTGAAATATCCAGCGCGATAAGCGAGGGGGCAAATGCGTTCCTAATGAGGCAATACAAAACGCTAGCTCCGATAGTGGTCGTGCTTGCGATAGCGATATATTTCATAAACTTACAGACAACGATAGCTTTCTTAGCTGGTGTATTATGTTCTGCGTTAGCGGGATACATTGGAATGAAAGTATCGGTAATGGGCAACGTGCGTGTTGCCGAAGCTGCAAAGCACGGAATGGCAAAAGCATTTGACGTGGCATTCAAGGGCGGCGCAGTTACGGGAATGGCACTTGTCGGCCTTGGATTGATAGGCGTGAGCGTATTGTTCAAGTTTACTGGAATTGTTCCGTTAATCGGATTTGGTTTCGGTGCGTCATTGATATCCTTGTTCGCAAGGGTTGGTGGCGGAATTTATACAAAAGCTGCTGATGTTGGAGCGGACTTGGTCGGAAAGGTTGAAAAAGGAATTCCAGAGGACGACCCAAGAAACCCGGCAGTAATTGCAGACAACGTTGGGGATAACGTTGGCGATTGCGCGGGAATGGCAGCAGACGTTTTCGAATCATTTGTAGTCACGATAATAGCGGCCATGCTGCTTGGAATGGCAGCCGGAGGCCAGCTCATTGAGCTTCCATTGTTGATTGCAAGCCTTGGGGCGATTGCAAGCATTGGAGGCTCATTCTTCGTAAAAGTGTCCAACGTAAAAAACGTAATGGGCGCATTCTACAAGGGGATAATTGCAACCGCAATAATAATGCTGGTTCTTTCGTTTTTCGTTCTCCAGCAAAGCCTGATGCTTTATGCTACCGTAGTTTGCGGTGTGGTTGTGACAGTTGCCATATTCAAGATAACTGAATATTACACTGCCAAAGAAGAGAAGCCAGTTCAGGAGATTGCAGAAGCTGCAAAAACCGGTGCAGGAACGAACATCATACGAGGGCTTGCAATCGGAATGCAGGCAACTGCAGCACCATTGCTTTTGGTAGTGGCTGCGTTGGCAATATCATATGTTGCGGCAGGAATTTACGGTGTCGCCCTTGCGGCTGCGGCAATGCTTTCGTTAAGCGCGATAGTTATTGCAGTTGATGCCTACGGGCCAATTACAGACAATGCGGGCGGAATCGCTGAAATGAGCGGATTGCCTGCAAAAGTCCGTGAAGTAACCGATGAGCTTGATGCTGTCGGGAATACAACTAAAGCAACGACAAAGGGGTACGCGATAACTGGTGCTGCGCTTGGCGCGCTTGCACTATTTGCGGCATTCGCAACAGAGGCAAAATTGACTTCTGTGAACTTGCTCAACCCGAGCGTTACAATAGGGCTCTTCATAGGCGCTTTATTGCCGTTCGTGTTCTCAAGCTTCCTCATGACTGCTGTCGGAAAGGCAGCGTTCCAGATTGTGGAAGAGGTAAGAAGGCAGTTCAGGGAGATAAAAGGCCTGATGGAAGGAACAGCAAGAGCGGATTATGCAACCTGCGTTGACATCAGCACAAAAACTGCACTTAATGAATTGGCAGTTCCTGGACTGATTGCAGTATTGAGCCCGCTCGTTGTTGGGTTGCTCTTTGGCGCTGAAGCCCTTGGCGGCTTGCTTGCTGGCGTAATTTCAAGCGGTTTCCTGCTTGCGCTCATGATGTGCACTTCAGGTGCAGCATGGGATAACGCGAAGAAGCTTGTTGAAACCGGAAAGTACGGCGGAAAAGGAAGCGATGCGCACAAGGCAGCAGTGGTTGGCGATACGGTCGGGGATCCGTTCAAGGACACGGCTGGGCCTGCATTGAATGCTTTGATAAAAGTAGTGAACACAGTTTCA
The DNA here is from genome assembly GCA_041666445.1 of Candidatus Micrarchaeia archaeon. Taxonomy (GTDB): domain Archaea; phylum Micrarchaeota; class Micrarchaeia; order Anstonellales; family Bilamarchaeaceae; genus JBAYGV01. The sequence goes on from JBAYGV010000049.1 coordinate 5,036, forward strand.
TTGCTTTTCGCTGGAGCGATAGTGGCTTACGGAATACACCTTATTGCGTGAACGTAAGCTTCTTTTTTCTTTGTTTTTAATTTTTATTATTTTCTAATTTTTCTTTTCCAAATCATAACTTCTTAGAATAAAGGCTGACAAACGGCTTGAAGCCAAGCGTTTTATGGAACGTCTTGGAATTGGCATTCGTTTCAACAACATCGCAAATAAGTTCGTTAACTCCGGTTTTCTTGCAATATTCCCCTAAATCTTGGTAGAGGCTGGTTCCGATTTTAAGCTTCCTGAAATCCGGATGCACAAAAACATAATCAACATAGGCGTATTTCCGGTCAAACGGACCATAGCTTACGCCAAACGGAGTTGCATTGGAAATAGTAAACCAGATGAAACCGACTGGCTTGTTTTCGATTAACGCGAGCCGGATTTTTTTGTCTTTTATTGCGGAATGGACTCGGAGCTTGTCTTCTTCAATATCCGGAATGACGAATTTTTCAACATCCGCTATTTCAACCCTGCCCGTCCAGATGAAATCAAAATCCTGCTCGGAAGCGAAACGGAAGGAGAGATTAGGAATTGCCATGAGTTAAAAGTAGTCAAGAAAGTTTATTATTAATTAGGACTCTTCGTTTCTGGTTTTCCTAATTTCTCCTGAGTTTACCCTAACTGGGGGAACTCCTGAGTAGTGGCATGGAAATATGATAATCTGCCTGTAGATGTATAACTGCATGAGATTTTCTGGCAAAATACAGATCGGAGTGAAATATTTCTGCCATCGTTTCCGGTGGATGATAGCACAACAACTTAAACGCCTTTTCCGAACCCCCGACTTTTTTCATTACTTCGGCAACAAATAGATACCCGCTCGAATGCGGACTTACGAAACGTGCGAAGAAATCGTGCTCGTCTATAAATACGCCCAATTTCTGTTTTGTCTCTTTTGAAAGAGAATTAATCCAATTAGAAATGAAATTGAGCAATATCTTTTCGGGTTCTGTTAAAAGCAATAATGTTTGCCTGACCAAGTTGATGACCAACCGCAATGGCATGCGCAACGCTTCCAGAAAATAATTACGGCCGGACGCACAACTATCAGCAGACTTTTGCGCGGCAACTGCAAGACCTTCAAAAGCACAGTTTAATGCCATGTCCTCGCTTGCAAAACCTGTTGAAAAAAGCGATTTCCGCCCAAGCGGAGTAGCAGATGAATAACTATGAGCTAATTCGTGTGCAATGTTGCCTCGGAGTTCACGGCTATGGGAATATATAACATATAAATGAGAATAATGAATGTTGCGTGATTCGAGATTGCAAGCAGCTGCGTAAAATATATTATAATCCACCCATCGACGCATTCGAATTAATGAGCCAATCGCCCCAGATCTATCGGTTGAATGAGACCAGGCATCCCGTGGGATGCCAACAGATATATTAGGAAGCGGCAAATCTGCTAACTTGTAGTGCCCTTTGACAAAATGGTCTGCTTCGGCTACTTGTCTTTGCAGCCTGACATCTAATGTCTTTTTTATAAAACCCATATTAATATTCTTTATACGACCACTTTAAAAAGATATCAAACGGTGCGACAGCCGATGGAATAGATGTCGATTTCGATTTTTTTATTTTCCTCTATCTCCTTAACCAGCCATTCTATCATCATCTTCTTCACTCTCGCGAACTGCTCCTGCCCGACAACAACGTTTCCGACAGCGTATCGTAGGTTTTTTACGTTGAAGCAAAGAATAGCATTGCTCATTCCCTCGCA
>JBAYGV010000050.1:0-6748 GCA_041666445.1 Candidatus Micrarchaeia archaeon
AAAATGAAAATCCTAAACAAGAGAACAAAGAAACCTATCTGTTCTGATTGTGAAACTGCAGAAACCCCGCTATCCCAGATTCTCGGGTTGATGTTCTCCAAAAAGAAAAATATCCTGTTCGTTTTCAATAAATCCGCAACCCATCCTATCCATTCACTATTCGTCTTCTTCAATTTCCATGCAATTTACCTTGACGAAAATATGCGGGTAGTAGACTCACGCGAGGTTCGTCCGTTCAATTTGTTCCATGAAAGCAAATCTCCAGCATCCTACTTACTTGAATTGTGCGACGGTTATCCTCCGAAAGAGGGGGAAGTTTTATGCTTGGATGGAAAATCCTAGATGGCGGTGAATACGAAATAGGGTTGCGTTCGCTCAGCGAGGACGAGGAGCGCCTAGTTTTGGAAGTTGAGGAGCGTTTCAAGGAAAAGACAAGGACAAAGAATATCTCCGGAGAAGAAGATGCCCGCGATTTGGTAAGCAGGCTTGTTTCCGACTGTTCGGAACGCGCTGGATTCTATACTTCTGATTCGCAAATCGAATACCTTTCCGAGTCTGCCTATTGCCATATTTACGGTTTTGCGTTCCTTTCAAAATTGCTTGAAGATGATGAAATCGAGGAAATAAGCATTATCGGGGCGAACAAGCCGGCCTATATTTTCCTAAGGAATAAAGGCTGGAAAACGGTTGATGCTGCATTTACAACAAGCGACGCAATCTATGAAAGCATAAACAAAATGGCTGCAAAAATAGGAAGAAGGATTACGCTCCAGAACCCAAGGATAAATGCAGTCCTTCCGGATGGCTCAAGATTGCATGCTTCTCTTCCTCCGCTTTCCGCGGGAGAAATTACCATAAGGAAGTTCAGGGATTCTCCGTTTTCACCAAGCGAACTTTGCACAAACGACACTCTAAGTGCCAACGCAATGGCTTTTCTTTCACTTGCAATGCAGGGTGATTTTTCAATAATCCTTGCAGGAAATACGGCGAGCGGGAAGACTACGACAATGAATAGCCTTTTTTCATTCGTCCCATTTGACGAGCGGATAATCCTTGTGGAAGAAACCCCGGAAATAAATATTTTCCATCCGCATCAGCTTCGGCTTGTTTCAAATCCTGAAATGAATATTTCACTGAAAGACCTTGTGCGGGACAGCTTGAGGATGAGGCCCGACCGTTTGGTAGTCGGGGAAGTAAGGAGCAAGGAAGAGGTGGAAGCTTTATTCGATGTCCTTCTAGGCGGCCAGGCACGCGGAAGTTACGCGACGTTCCATGCAAAAAGCGGAAAAGAAGCGCTTCAGCGGTTCCGGTCATTTGGAATAAACGATGCGGATGCAGGAAGCATTGATTTGATTGTTGTCCAGCGCAGGATGCTCTGCTACGATAGGAAGAAAAGAAAAAATTACGAAGTAAGGCGAGTGGTGGAGATTTCCGAGGTTGCAGGTTCCGGGACTGGAATTCCGATAGTGGTTCCGGTATTCTCTTCCAACCACGGTTCGTTGTCCGGTTCGCTATCTTTCAATAAAAAATCGAATTTCGTTTCGCGGCTTGCTGGGGAGCTTGGGCTTTCGGAAAAGGAATTCTCATCGGAATTGAAGGAGCGGGAAAAATTGATTTCATCCATGAAGCAGAAGGATTTTTCGCAATCGTTCTCGAAAATACAAAAAGCGTTTTACGGGATTGATTGTAGGGATGATATGGGCGATGAGCATGATGGCGAATGACAATAGCGAATGACCAGGCGATGTAACATGAAGCTAATTGAACTTGTTGTTTTTATTTCAAGGCGCGTTCCTGCGCTTCCAATCAGGAGCAAGTCTGCATCCGCTATAAAAGAAATTTATTCGAACACGAACGAGCATAGGTACTCTTCCGCGGCGTTGTTAATTTCCATTGCGCTTTCGCTTCTTGTTTTTGGGGTTTCGGTTTCCATTCCGATTTCGCTGCTTGCGTTCGCGCTATTTTTCTATTTTCTGCTTTCGCTTCCTTCCTTTGAGCTTAGGCAGGAATCCGCGGAAATTGATTACTCGCTCCCATTTTTCCTTCGGGAACTTGCAGTTCTTGTCGATATCGGGATTCCGTTCGAATCTGCCTTAAAATCTGCTTCCAGTGGAAAAGGAAAACTAGAGGAAAAAATTCATCTCATACTATCAGAAATTGATTCCGGAATTTCTTTTCAAAAGGCCGCAAGCAATGTCTCTTCAGCGTCCGGCTCAATGCGGTTCAAGCGCGCAGCGTCTTCGCTTATTTCTGTATATGAGCATGGAAAAGGGGATGGGCTGTCAAGGCTTTCAGAAGAAATGCTGCTGGTCCAGAAGCACAATCTCAAGGACGCCTCCTCAAGAATGGCGCTTTTCGGAATAATTTTCATTGTTTTCTCAGCGGTTGCACCCACATTTTTCCTGATTTATTTTTCAGTTGGCAATATGCTGTTCTCAATTGAAATCCCAGATTTGCTTTTCCTGCTCGGAATGTTCGTGGTTTTCCCGCTCATAAGCCTGATTATACTTCTTGTTGCGAAATCATCTTTTCCGTCAGTGCAAAGGTTTGGTTCTGGCCAGGTAGATAGCAAGCGCAAATTCCAGCTCAATCCATTTTCATTTTATTCATCCCAGAAAAAGAAGGAGGAAATTGAAAAATTCCTTCCAGATGCGCTGATGGCGATTGCGGCAACTCCTCCCGGCTCTCCGGTGGACTCAATCTTTCTTTCTATATCCCGCGGAGGCTATGGCCAGCTTTCAAAGGAGTTTGAAATATCCTTCAAGCAGCTGCGTTCGAAAGTCCAGCTGGAAAAAGTCCTCCATGACCTTTCAAAAAGGAACAGTTCTGATATGCTGGCAAGGGCTGCAAATTCTCTGTCCCATATTTTTGCTACCAGCAAATATTCTTCCGCAGCAAGGCTTGCCGAGGATTTCATTACCGAACTTGAGCTGAACAAGGAAAGGGCGAGCATATTCTCCATCCAGAAATACACGCTGTTTTTTGGCGCGGTTTTAATCCCAGCCATACTTTCAATTGCGGTTTCGCTTTCATCGTCTATGGCATCATTTTTGGATTCTGGCAATGCTTCAGCCGTGGCAAGCCAGACGATTCCAATCTACATGTTCATTTACTGTGCAATGGTTTCCTATTTTTCAGCGCAAATAGAAGGCAAGCGCTCGATGTTCCTGATTTATCTTCCAGCCCTCTTCGCATTATCTTTAATAACCTTCTACGCCCTAACCTCCATCCAGTGATAGAATGGATTCCTTAACGCTCGCTATCTCTTCTCTAAGCATTCCGATTGTCACTTACGCATCCACCCTTCTGGATGACCCATTCAGCTACATAATCATTGTTGCGCTCCTTTTGATGTTTTTCGAGCCGAGATGGGAAAAAAGAATAAAGGTCGTTTTTGTAATTGCAGTTGCACTCATGCTTTCAATCGGGATAAAAGAAATTGCAAAAGTTCCAAGGCCGTGCGATCTTGGTTTTCCATCAAAAGTTGCGTGCCCTACTGATTATTCATTCCCAAGCAACCATGCTGCAATTGCATTCGCGCTAATGCTTGCGTTCATAAACAAGCCGACGTTCCCGATTTACCTTGCATTTGCTTTATTTGTGGCATTCAGCCGGGTCTATCTTGGAGTGCACACTATTGATGATGTGCTCGCGGGATTGGTCATTGCGCCAATCGCCTACCAGACGGTGGAGATTGTATGGAGAAAAAAACGATAGGCCGGGAAATTGGAAGGCAGCTGCTCCATGCGTTGGTTGGCATATTCCTAATCCTATTTCTTGCATTTTTTGGAAGGGAACGCCTAGTAATCCTTCTTTCCGCTACTTTGCTGGTCGGAATGCTGATGATTAACTGGAAAATGCTTGGCAGCCGCGTTCCGGTTGCTGATTGGTTCCAGAAAAGATTTGAAAGGGATGCGACAAGGTTTCCCGGTTACGGTTCGGCATGGTACGTTGTTGGGGCATTAATGTTGGCAATTTTCCTTCACGATATAAGCCAGATTTCCGCAGGGATTTTCATTCTTGCAGTCGGGGATGCAGCTTCAACGCTTGTCGGCATGCATGGGTCATATAAATTGCCATATAACAAGCACAAAACAATTGAGGGTTCGCTTGCGTTCATCTTGTTCTCCCTTCCCGCCTATGCGTTCATTGGCTGGATTGCAATCCCGCTTGCGGTGGCTGCAGCGATTGCAGAGAGCATCCCGCTTCCCTATGACGACAACGTGGTCATTCCTGCGGTTTGCGTTGTTTTCTTTTTGCTGGTGTAATCATGCTAATCCTTTTCACAAGCTCTAACTCCGCAAGCAAAAACATTGCGGATAAATTAGTTTCGTTGGGCTTTCGTTCGGTTGGCGCTAACGAATGGGAACTTAAGGGGGTTCGAATGTTAGATACTCGTTCGGAAACCGTTCTCGACATGCCGACAAATTTGGAATCCGACTGCCTTCTTATTTTAAGTTCGCACAAAAGCAAGAATCCGCTCCCGATGCTCACCGTTCATTTCCCAGGAAACTGGCTGGAAGCAGGAATGGGCGGAAAAAACGGAACTTTGAATTTTGCATACGCGAGCAAACTGAAACAGCTTTATCTTGCATTAAAAGAAACGAACTCGCGTACTGGATTAAATTGGGAAGTTTGCATTGAAGCAGACCACCATGGGCCTGCAATGGAAAACAAAACTCCAATGATTTTCATAGAAATCGGAAGTTCGGAAAAAGAATGGGATGATCCGAAAGCAGGAGAAACGGTTGCGAGCGCGATAGTTAATTCTTTGCTTTCGCCTAATTCATCTCGTGCATTTTTTGGTGCCGGGGGCGGGCATTATTCCCGGGAGTTTTGCAAACTAATCAATTCGTCAGAATGGGCGGTCGGGCATATACTTCCAAAATACGGGATTGATGAAGTGGGCGAGGATACGCTTGAGCAGGCCATCGCGAAGTCAGTTGAAAAGGTCGAGAAAGTCGTAATGCTCAAGGATTCAACCAACTTGAAGCAGAAGGAAAAGATAAGGAAGTTCTGCGAGAAAAAAGGGCTGGCTTGCGAAGAAATATAATTGATAATGTGCCGTCTATAATTTCTTTATTTTACTCTTAATCAGTGTTATGAATTCCTTTGCGCTTTTTAGCGCATATTTCGCTTCGAATTCGGAAATAGTCCCTGATTTTTCATAGGTTGCAACGATGCGCTTCGAGCGTATGCGATTAAGGTTTTCAACAAAATTTTTGTATTTTTCATCCAGCACTGCGGAAACAAATTCCAGGGTTGCCTTGTGATGAAATTCGCTGTCCGGCCTATAGCCATAGGAAAACATCAGCGCCCGCGCGGTCTGAAGCATTGCATTGTAGGAAAGATTAAGGCTGCCGTCATAGCTTTTGGATAAAATATCTTCGGAGAGCCTCAAATCCCGCTCGCTTATTTCAAGAAGCTCTTTTATCTGCTGGGCATCTGCCGGAACCGGATGGATGAAACCCTTTGATTTAAGCTCAGCCAAGTTCACTTGCTTCACCGACAATCATTATTTTTTTATTTGCCAGCACGTTCTTAATAAATCCATCTTTCCTCCGCTTTTTGAATTCTGCCATTTCGTAAATCGAAATGTTTATTTCATGGCTGATTTCTTTCTGCACTTCGTATACCCTAGAATGGAGGGAATTCATGTCTGGAGTCCCGATTATGAACAAGTCAATATCGCTATCCGGCTTGAACGTTCCGTTTGCATAAGAGCCGTATATGAAAGCAACCTGCACGCCGTGAATGTTTTCAATAGCTTTTTTTATTCGAACTTCAAACTCAGCAGTTTTTGCAATGAGCGCCCGCAATTCATCAATAAAACTGCATTTTTCGTTTGTGGCGTATATTTTGGCATTTGCAATTCTTTCGCTTTTCAGAATGCCCGCATTTTCAAGGTTGCCAAGCTCGTAGGATGCTTGCATTGGGCTGCAATCTGATTTTTTAGCCACGGCTCTTATCGAGCCTGAGAATCCATTAAGCAAGAATGCGACAAGGATATTTTCCCTGGATTTTGACTGGAGCAAGTAAGAAATCATGTATATACAATATAGACAAACGTATATAAATTATATACATAGCTAATTTTTTCCGAATTCCGTTTCTCGGGGCGCAGACAGGTATTTAAGCTTTCCCCGCAATATTTATCCAGAGGAGAAAATTCATGAAAAACATGGACGAGGTTCTTGAAATCGAAAGCACGCTCGTAACAAGGGGAAAAATCGGTGCTGAAGATGAAGAAACACCTGAAAAGTAAAAAGCTTGGAAGAGTGAAACCTGCAGTCAAGGCAACAAGGGCCCGCGTTAAGAAGCCGGCCAAGAAGTCTCTTGGAAAGAAATTTTCAACCAAATCTGTTTCTAGCAAAAAATCTACACGTAGAACATCTGTCCGTACTCGCCGCCCGTCAACACATTCCCCAACCCGTTCATCTATCCGTTCTCAAACCAATTCTCCGGCTCATTATCATGGAAAGGCATTAACATTGTCTTCTGAATCTCACCTATCAATTTCAAAGCCAAAGGTTATCGCCCCGACTGAAAAGGAAAAGCTGCTTGCGATAAAAACTCTTTCAATGATTCATCAAAATGGGGAATTATCCGGAGACGACTCAAGGGTTTTCCAGAGCTTTTTAGAAAGGTTCCATGCCGACAGCATGGAGAAGGAAGACCTCTATACATTCTTGCGGGACAATCCGTCCATAAGAAGGAAAATCTGGGATAGCAGCATATTCGAGTGATC
>JBAYGV010000051.1:0-6652 GCA_041666445.1 Candidatus Micrarchaeia archaeon
AGAGGAAATTACAATCACTATCGCAAATCCGAAATTCGCCTCTTCGCTTGTAAAAATCGGGCCATCCGGCTCAACGCCAATTGCGATGGCACCAGGGGATTCAACCTGGGTAATCGTTAAGGTAACAAATGACGGGGAAGTCCCAATAGAAGTTACCGGAGTAACAGCAACTCCAGTTTCATTCACTGCAACTGCGGTTCCGGATAGCCTCCTAGGCGGCTCAACAGGAAACGGTTTCAACAAGGAAATTAACCCAGGGGATTCTAAAAATCTGGTTGTAAGCGTGAAAGCTCCAGCAGCAATCCCGGAAGGGACTGAGCTATCATTGAAATTCAAAATCGAAGCAACTGAAAAAACCTGCAAGCCTTTGCAGGCTGGCCAAACATTTGAAATGCGGATCGATTCTTCCAACTATACTATCGAGCCTGTTCCATCGCTCAAGCGATGCGAATTCGTACCAAAAAATGCAAATTCATCCATAGGGATAACCACTTCATTTGATTTATTCTGTTATAACGCAACCAATAGCCTATTGAACTGCCAGAAAGAAGGCGTTACGGTAAGCATAAGCCCGCTTTCAGTTGCGGTTTTTCCAACAACCCCGCAGCAGTTAACTAGCCCATTGAAAATGGTCGTGAAAGCAAAGGCAGCCGGGCTTGGCAATGCAAAAATAGTAGCAACCAACAACCAACCAAAGGCAGATTACCTGGTTACCTGCGAAGCAAATCTGCTAGTAACTACGGAAACGCAAAGCTGCGAGTTCGTTCCAAAATCGAAATTCATTCCAATCGGCGGAAGCGACAGTTTTGATTTATTCTGCTATGACAAGAACCATGCAAAAGTGAAATGCGAATTTAGCGATGTTGAAGTTTCTTCTTCTGCACCGCATACTGTTTCCGTAGATGATACCACCCAGCAGTCTGACCGAACGTTGGTTGAAGTCAGCGCATTGAAGAAAGGGGGAGCAACAATAACTGCTTCTTCAGCTTCAAATCCCAATGTGATTTGCACTGCAACTGTTACTTCGGATTATCCAGCTCCGGATTCATGCGTATTGTCTCCTTCCGTATCCGGCCCGAAAGAGGTTGGGGAAATTAATCTTTTCCAGATGACTTGCTACAATGACAGCCTGCAAACCCAATGTCCTGGCCAGTCCAGCCTTACGATTACAATCAATCCTGCAGTTGCTTTACTGAAAAGATATGTTGTGCAATCCTCCGGGGTCTCATCCATCCAGGCAGACAACACGAAAGATGGCACTGGGGTGCTCAAAGTGGCTGCAAAGAACGGGGCGTTTTCATGCAGCGCTACGATAATCGTTTTTACCCCGATAATTCCAAATAACGGAAACTGCTCAATTGCCCCGAACCCTGCAATTGGGAACACTACTTCACCCATTACGTTTGCTGTTTCATGCACAGAAGGCGGAAAATCAGTTGCGTGCGGAAATCCGGCATGGAAAGCAACTGGATTACATTACTCCGTCTCTTCAAGCGGAAGTTCAGCAGCATTTAATTTCCCTGACGAAGGCGCCGGGTTTGTTGTTGCGAATATAACTGCAGCATCCGGCTCTCCGCCAACCTATTCTTGCGAAGCCGCGGTAACAATCGAAGCTCCACCGGTTGATGATACTGAAATAACAAATCTTTGCAATGTCGTTCCAAAATCATTGGTTACCGAGCCTGGAAAAAACGAACGCTTGAATCTTAGCTGCTTGGAGATAAGCGAGTCAATATCTCTTGGCACTATGGTAAAAACTTCGATTCCATGCACTGATGTCCGCTGGCCGTCAACTCCAGAAGGGATGCCAACTTCGTTGGTAACACAGGCAAGCGCTACTGGTGCAATACTTTCCGTAAATGATACTGGAAGCGGAAAAATAACCGTAATAATCAATGCAAAGACTCCAAGCGAAAGATATTCGTGCAGCATGAACATAAGTTCTTCTGCGCCTCCTGAAGAGTACAACGAGACGTTTTATTGCAATATCAATCCAAACCCATTGAATACTATAGTTAATAGCAGGGAAACAGTTAGCCTGAAATGCTTTGATCTGCTGACTTCAACATTGACCGGGGTTTCATTGCCCCCAAAAGAAATTCCATGCGAAAATGTAAGGTGGGCAGCTTTGACTGGCTTGCCGCATTCGAGCGTATATAAGGCCAATTCTACCGGAGCAATTTTAGACATAAAGGACGAGGGGAAAGGAAGCATAAGGACGTTTATCAATTACAATACTCCAAGCGAAAGGTATTCGTGCGCTCTGGACATATTTTCATCTAAAAACAATGATTCTGATGATAATGACACTAACGACACAATTGTTTCCGATGTGGATGCATGCAACATAACTGTTGACGATAATGCTGAAATTGGCAGCAACTTCAATGCTGATTTGATTTGCTTCAATAAGACGACTGGCGTAACTGGGGGGTGTACCAACATAACCTGGTCGCTCCAAGGCGGCCATGGAACTATTTCCGGAGATAATTATCATGCAGGTTGCACTCTTACCGAAGCTGACTGGATAATTGCAAAATCAAAAGGAGTGATTCCGTTCGACTGCAAATATAATTTTGGAGAAAGCAAAAAGCACTGTTCAATCATAGGCGGTCCAGACCCATGGATAATTTCGCCCCCGTCCATATTCGCGTCCATGATATATGGAGTAAAATGCGGGGATACTGCAAACACGTTCTGCGATAATTATACTGCCGTTTGGTCCGTCCTTCCTCCAGACAGCCCGATTAAGCTTTCTTCCCTTGGGGATGGCACGCAAGCTGCAACTCTATTTACTATACCTAAGGAGGATGTAGAAGGAACGATAAGCGTTTCAGTAGAAGATTCTGATGGGCAAAAATACCAATGCGAAACCCATTATAATGTCGGAAGCCTGGAATGCCTGAATTTTGTGTAACATATCGGATAAGCAGTAATTACGGTTATCCGATATAGTCTCTACCCCTATCGATATTATTTTTAGTATCGGATAGGTAACTTTTTAAATTATCCGATATATAATCTATTTATGATAATCGAAGAAAAAACATACGAGCGAATAATTAAGAAAAAGAATGAACTGAAGCAGCTTAAGCCATTTGACCAGTCTGCCCTTCACAAGCTGCAAGAGACATTCAGGGTTGATTTGACATATAATTCTAATGCAATCGAGGGAAATTCGCTGTCCCTGAGCGAAACTAAGTTGGTTTTGGAAGAGGGCATAACTATTGGTGGCAAATCACTCAACGAACATTTGGAAGTTACGAACCACAGCAAAGCAATAGATTTTGTTGAATCGCTTGTTGCAAAGCCCGAAATAACTGAGAATGACGTACTGAATATCCACGCACTAATTCTTGACCGAATCAATCCGCAAAATGCTGGCTTTTATCGGTCTGGTGGCGTGCGCATAAGCGGGACAGATTACGCCCCTCCAAAGGCGGCAAAAGTTCCGGAACTTATGAATGAAGTTTATCGCCTCCTTAATGCTAAAAGCGGGGAAGCGATAGAAACCGCAGCAATTATTCATCAGAAATTTGTGGATATCCATCCGTTCATAGATGGAAACGGACGTACTGCCAGATTGCTGCTCAATTTATATCTTATGCGAAATGGCTACCCACCAATAATTTTGCAGCAGTCCGAAAGAAAAAAATACGTCCGGTCAATAATGGAAGGGCAACTCGGGAATAATTATGCTCAATTTGCAAATTTCGTTGCAAAAGCAGTTGAACGTTCGCTTGATATTTACCTAGATGTTTTGGGGCACGGCCAGAACGAGTATCTAACTCTTGTTCAAGCGGCAAAAATTAGCAGGAACAAATATAGCGAGGAATATCTTAGTTTGCTCGCTCGAAATGGAAAAATCGGGGCGGTAAAGTTCGGTAGAAACTGGAAAATAACTAAGGAAGCGCTTGAAGAATATGAAAAGGAACACGAAATCAGATGATTTTTTTCCTCAAATGGATTGTCAATTTCATATTCCATGGCTTTCCAATAGCCTTGGGGTAACTACTTCAAATTTCTTTTCCAAGTCCTCTTTCATTTCGGTCTTTTCCCCATGCACTAAGAATACCCGTTTCAATCCCCTGACGCTTTTTATGAACTGCATTATTTCGTTGTAATCTGCATGCCCGGAAATGTGCAAATTCTCGACTTTCATGTGGACTTCGATTTCCTTGTCCCCAATTTGTATTGTTTTTGCCCCTGCAAGTAATTTGCTTCCTCGTGTCCCTTCTGCCTGGTAGCCGACAAAAATAAGCCTGTTTTTCGGGTTTCCAGCCATTCGTTCCAAATAGCCAAGCACAGGGCCGCCGGAAAGCATGCCCGAAGTAGTTACGATAATGCACGGCTCTTCGAAAACATCGTCTTTTGTCTTTGATTTGGGTTTGAAGAACATTGGGCTGTTGAATGGGTCGTCTTCGCTCATCAATATCCTTTTTTTGATATCTTCGTTCGCATAATAGGCATTGTGGCGATAGATGCGCATTGCCTTGCCAATCATGCCATCCATGTAGATTTTTACCTGCGGAATGGCGCCTGAGCGCATATAGTCATCAAGGACGAGCAATATCTCCTGCGCCCTGCCAACCGCAAATGACGGAATTAAAACCCATCCGCCTTCTTTTATGGCTTCCCGTATGCTTGCAGCCATTTTCTGATATGAATCTTTGAAATTTGGCAATACGTCTTCCTTTGAGCCGTAGGTGTTTTCTACAATTAAAGTGTGCGCATGCACGTTCTTTTCACATGCCTCAAGCACCTTGGTTTTCCGCATACAGATATCTCCAGTATAAAGTATTCCGCCATGCTCGTTTATCCTTACCATCGAACTTCCAAGGATGTGCCCTGCATTAAAGATATTCAATTCAAATCCTGCCTTTTTCGTTTCGTTGAATTCCACGAGTTCCATGTCCTTCAGCACGTCGTCAACATCCTTTTGCTTGAACTTGTCGTCCTTTTGTATTCTCCTGTAATCTGACAAGAGCACTCCTGCTAAATCATGGGTTGGCTTTGTTGCAAGTATCCTTGGCTTTGCATTTCCTGCATAAACATGCGGAAGATAGCCGCAATGGTCTAGATGGGCATGGGTTATGAAAAGGTTTTGCACCTTGCGCATCTCGTCATTTGTTATTAGCGGATATTCGGTATGCTCACCGAGCTTTACTCCGCAGTCAAGCATGATATTTTTCCCGCTTTTGTCTTCGATAAGCATGCATGAGCGGCCAACTTCGCTTACTCCGCCATAAAATGTTATTCTCATATAAATTCACCGAAATATTCTTTGTAATTGTTGTTTATCCTCATGGCAATTCCTTAATCCTTGCCTTGTAAATATTCATACCCCTAAAACCGCCTTTGCCTTTTCGCTCATCTTATTCGTGCTCCAGGGCGGATTGAACGTTACGTGGACATGGACATCCTTGAATTTCATCTCGAATAATTTTGCCTCGACCTGCTCTGCGATAAATCCCATCAAAGGGCAGGCCGGAGTCGTAAATGTCATCGTTAGCTTTACTTTCCCATTCTTTATCTCAACATCATAAATCAGCCCGAGGTCCACGATATTTATGTTCAGTTCGGGGTCGATGATTTCCGAGAGTTTTTTCAGTATCTGCGCCCGAGTTATTTGTTTGCCGGTTCGGGCGGGTTTCTTCCGCGTTGCCGCTGTTGTTTTCTTTTTTCGGTCCGTTGCGGTTGTTTTTTTTGTTGCCATTCTGATACCTACCATTCGCTGATAGACGAAATATCGGAACAAACATATTTAACCTTGCGGCGGGAACGCTCTTTAGGTGGTTTTAATGAAAGAAATAACAGTTATTGCAAAGAATGACGTTGGTTCGTTGGCAGTGGTTGCCGAAGCCCTTGGGAATGTTGGCGTTAATATAGAAGCAATTTCAGCCTACGAGAAGGATAACCAGGCATTTTTCAGGATTTTGACAAACGATGCTACAACCACCATGAAAGCGATAGGTAAAATTGCGGGGATGCGGGCAACCGAATCCGATATAATCCTAATCGAGCTTTCGAACCGTCCCGGAGAGCTTGGAAAAATAACCCGGAAGCTTGCAAACAAGGACGTGAATTTGGAAAGCCTGTATATCGTTGGAAAGAAGAACGATGTTACTGAAGTTGCAATCCGACCAGCAAAAACCGATTTCGAGAAGGCGAGAAACGCAATTGGGATGAAATAAATTCGTTCGTTCCTTATTTTTCATTTTTCCTTTATTTTCTGTTTCTTTTTCATTTCCTTATTTTCCTCCTCCACAATCTTATCATTCTACGACACACATCTCCGGCGTCCATCGCAACTTTTAAATACTTCCTGTGTGTAAACAACGCAGAATGGACCAGAAATCAGTTATCCTCGATGCGAACGCAGTGCTTACGCCATACCAGTTCAAATTGGACATATTCCGCGAACTGGGAGACCTACTTGAACCGCCGTATAAATTATTGGTTCCCACTTGCGTAGTCAGCGAAGTAAAAAGATTGGCAAAAGGAAGGGGCAAGGAAGCAATGGCTGCCCGTTTCGCGCTAAAATTAATCGAGGTAAACTGCGAATCCGGAAAACTTTCAAAGATAAAAGGCAGCGGCCCGGCTGATGATTGGATAGTTGATTTTTCTTCAAAAAACAAGGCAATTGTTTTCA
>JBAYGV010000052.1:0-6609 GCA_041666445.1 Candidatus Micrarchaeia archaeon
ACAACAATGGGTGCTGGCTGCCATGCCCATCCAAAAGGAACGCGTGCTGGGGCAAAAGCATTAGTCCAGTCCTGTGAGGCCTATTTGAAGAAGATTGACATCAAGACCTATGCAAAAACGCACAAGGAATTGGCTGAAGCAATTAGTTTCTTTTCAAAGAAGAAAAAGAAGTAATAAATCTGTTTGCCGGCCGGAGCGAGTAGCAACGAGCGATGGCCTAAAACGCATCAGTTGGGATTAACTAAGAATAGCGCGGCCGTCGCTTCTAGGTTATCCAAAGTAGCGACCAGTCCCCTCGGCTCCTCACACGCTTGGCTAAGTTTTCCGTTCACCGGAGCTCCGGTTCATTCAATTATATGCCAATAGCTTACGATTTAAAGCGTACGCTTCAAAGCAATAGTCAATTAGAATATGAATTTTGGTGATATGAATGAAAGGCAAAGTAAAAATGTTCAATGTAGCAAGGAATTTCGGTTTCATTACCGGAGACGACGGAAAGGACGTATATGTTAACACATCGCAGATTGAAGGCGGTGTTGCGCTTGCTCCTGGAGATGTCGTTGAATACGAAGTAGAATCCAACGAGCGAGGATTGAACGCAAAGGGAGTAAAAAAGATCTAAATTCTTCCCGGTTTATTTCGGGATTTTTTCTGTTTTTATTTTATTTTACATCTTCTTGTTGCCCTAAGCAGGCCTAAGGTCGATTCAACTAATTCTGGAGATCCGTTAATAATTACTTTAAGCCCAGAATCCGAAGGTTCCGCGGAATTTGGCGTTTCCTCTATTTTGCATGCTCTTGCTTTCACAAGCAATTGCAATGTTGGTCGCATCAATTCTGCTGGTGCTTCAAGAACTAGTCTGGTTGGTTCGACAGTGATTTGCAATGTTCCACTATTTGGGCCAAATTGCAAGTCTTCCCTAGTTGCATCTGCAAATACCCCACACTTTACGTTCCAATAGTCTGGTTCCATTATCATCCAGCCGTATGTGTTGAGAAAAATAGGAGTAACCGTCGCCAAATCCGATCGTTCTAATCTTCCATTATCCATGCAAGACGACTGAGGTTTTTTTGCAATTGCAAGCGATGGGATGCCAAAAACAGGATCCCAGCAATCATAGGGGAGATATCTTATTTTCCCATACCATGGGAATCTTTTAACAATGCCAACCCTATCCGGAAGCGCATCAATAACTCTTGTATCCCCATCACATATTATTTTGAAATCCGGATGGTTAACTGCTAAAACAACATCCATACTGCCGCGATATCTTGCGGGAACTGGAAAAACATACCAGCCAGTTTTACATCTCATACAAATTACCTCTCCCAATGGCACTCCAAGCTGTTCAAATCCAACAATTGTGCCGGTTGCGACCAGTTTTGATTGGTTTTCATCCCACCATAATTTCCTGCCCCAATTTCGTATTTCAGTACCTAATGTTCTATTCGAAGCAATAACCGCCTTTCTTGCATTTGCCCCGTCTAATACAAGTTCAAAACCATAAAACGCATTTTTTTCTGTTTGGAGCGCTCTTAGAAACCTTTTTTCTAACGGAAGTGTTTTTTGCATTTTTATCACCATTTGTATTTTCTGTTCAAAGATGTATATTAAATTCCTCTCCCCAGTAGGGGGGAGTAAAACTAACATTTTTATTTCATTCACCCGTAAATAGGAGTATGGATTCCAAGCTTTTAGAAGAAATTGGGCTGACAAAAGGCGAAGCGCAGGTTTACCTAGCATTATTGAAAATTGGCTCTACAAAAGTCGGGCCGCTGGTTGCTGAGGCGAAAATTTCATCATCCAAAATCTATGAGATACTTGATAAATTGGAGCAAAAGGGTTTGGCTGGCCATATCTTTGTCGGTAAAACAAAACACTATTCTGCCATGAAGCCAACCAGAATCATAGAGTATATTGAAAAACAGAAAGAAAAATTGGAAAAAGTTGAATTGCTTGCTGAACAGGCATTGCCAGAACTGGAAAAAATGCACGTTCGCGGCAAGAAAACCCATGCCACGCTTTTTGAAGGTTTCAGGGCAGTCACCAATGCGATAAAATCAATCGTGGATGAATTGAACCCGGGAGATTCCTATTGCATTATCGGAGCGAACTATGGGGAGGATATTGCCTTGAAGATGAGGCGATTCTTTTACAAGCACAATGAGCGAAGGGCAAATAAAAAAATAAAACTTTACATGCTGGCGAACTATTCCGTAAGGGGTACAATGGAGAAAACAACTTTCAAAAAAGCCGAAGTCAAATATCTGCCCCAATACTTGATGAATAACAATATGGAAATTTTTGTCTATGGGAAGAAAGCATTGATTGGTTTGTGGGCAACCGAACCCATTGCAATTTTAGTAGATAATGAAGAATTAAGCAAAAGTTTCCAGGTTTATTTCGATGCGTTGTGGGGGGTTGCAAAGGGCTGATTCTGTAGTTGTACGAATGCCAAGCCATCTCTCTTTAACATATTTAAATCCTTCTAAACACAGTATTTGCCTATGCAGTTACGTTTAGACCAAGCGCACTACGAGAAATACTGGAAGGTATTCGGCAGTGGCTCGCTTGGCGCAAAAGCAGGGCAGCTTTTTGATAAAAGCCCGCTTATCGAGCAAGCAGGTTTTCTTTCTCATTTACGGGCAGTATTAGCAATGGATTATGGAGAGCGAATTGGTCAAAGGGGATTTGGCGATAGAGAAATATCTGATGTGGATTTAGTTCGTAAAATGTTTGACGGCAAGCCATACTTGGTTGTCCGTTCGTCTGCCAATGGAGATGCGGAAGGAACCGGGGCGTACGAAAGCATTTTCTGCAGGAACGACCCCACTAGCATAGTCAATGCGGTAAAAGCTGTTCTAGCAAGCGAGAATTCTCCACGTGCAGTTGCATTCAGGAACGCAGCAGGATTAGACCCCGGAATGGCAGTAATTATCGAGCCGGTTATTGGGGATTTTTATAATACACACCTAGAACAAAAATATTTAGCCAAATTTTTAGCTGAGCGTAAAACAAATAGTGCAAAGCTAATTTTTCATGAACAATTCGGATGTTATCGCTTGGAGTTTTTTGCTCCGGATATCTCCGGCTTTGGTTTTACCTCAACTGGAATAATGGATGGTATGGGCTATATAAAATTCGTTCCGGGATTGCCGTCATTGGCTGTGAGGGGGCAAGGAGAAAAATTAAGGTTTGATGAGATTGACGGGCAAATCTTAAATCGGTATTTTGGTATCTGTCGAATGGCTAGGAATTGCGAGTTGCAAGGACTAACTCATGTAATCAACGAGGAGGGCATATTGGATGATGTAATAACTTTATTGAGGTCAGCACATGAAGCAACCCCTGCAGAATATTTCTGTAAATGTTCCGGAGCTTTATATAGTTTCACATTAGTTGAGCTAAAAGAAAAAATCGAACGATTGAGGCAGTTGGTTGGCGAAAGCTATTTCGAATGGGCTGGGGTTCAAAATGGGGTGGACACCGTTTCTCACAAACCAATCGAATCCTATTCACTATTACAAATCGCAGGGATAAATCCAATACGGGATACATTCGAATTTCCACCTCATCCGGAAAATGTAGTATTTTTTACTGGTGGAGAAACCTATGGAAGTGGGAAGGTAGTTTGTAAAGACGTTTTCTGGGTATGTGGAGATGAAAGCCTGGAGCAATTGCCAGAATTCAACCGCACGCACAAAAATTATGCCATAATTATTTCCGCGGGCTATGTAAGCGGTTCTTCTGAACAGATAGACTTTTCCAATTTCGACAATACAGGTGCAATAATGATTTTTGGCGCTCCAAGATATGGCGGGACGGTTGAAGGCCACTGGGGAGGTTTCCTAAGAAAAATCGGAAAAATCACAATTTGCGATCGTGTCGATTCTACCGGATTTGTCCAGCTTTTAATGGAAAAAATGGGACTTCCAGTTCCAGAATCCGTCTATGACCTTCCCTTCCAATTCGACGCAAAACTAGAAGTAATGGCAAGCGAATCCCAAAGAAAAGGCCTAATTACATTAGTTAAGTAGCAAGGCGGCGTTGTATCCAATACTTCTACTTATACTCCATACTTCTTCCTATACTCTGTAAACTGCTCAAAAATCTTATCGTCAACGTAAACTTTTCCATTAACGTTCCGTCCTCTCAAATGCTCGAAAATCTCCTTTATTGTTGTTATGCTATGCACAGGAATCCCGTAATCTTCGCTGAACTCTTCAATAGCACTCAACCGCTTTCCCCTTTCCTGCCTGTCAACTGCAATTACAATCCCGACAACGTCTGCGCCAATCGCAGTTTCAATCTTATTGATTGCTTCAACTTTGGTTTCCCCCGTAGTCATCACGTCATCAACAATGACTAATTTCGCTCCCTTATCCAAATCCGCTCCGACAAATCCGCTTGCATCGCCATGCGTCTTTTTCTCCTTCCTGTCGAAAATCCAGGGCTTGTTCATTCCGAACTCTTTAGCCAAAGCAATGGAAACAGAAACCGCCAATGGTATTCCCTTGTAAGCCGGCCCGTAAATCCCATCAATTCCATTCGCTCCGTAAACCTCGCTTATCTTGCGCGCAAAGTTCTTTCCAAGCTCATAGCTGGTTAACCCATCACAAAGAACTCCGGTAGAAATAAAATAAGGGCTTTGCCTCCCACTCTTCAATGTAAACTCCCCGAACTTTACTGCACCGCTTCTTGCAAGAAATTCTATAAACTCAGTATTCATGAAAATCTCCAAAATAGGTTACCAATGCAATGTTTATTTATCTGGCGGTCTGGCCAAGATTTAACCCAGCATCCAACCTAAGTAATCCAAAGAGATTTGCCATTCTAAGTGTAGCACTAGCCAAATCCTCTTCGCTTGATTTTAATGGCAGGTATCCTCTGGCTAGGTGTATGTTTGCAATAAGATTCCTAGTTGTTTCATCTCTACTTGCGCATTGATCAGGACGAAATAATTTCATTGCGTTCCCCATTAAACCAAATGCTAATTCCAAATCCCATTCTCTTGTTTGGAATATACATGATATTTGATTAGTTATCTCTTGCATTTTTTGTGCATCTTGCGTTCCCATCAATAGCGCGTATGCTTTTTCTGCGTCTATCGGCCTTTCGTAAATTGTTCCAAATCCATAACCTCTGCGATATATGCTTTCATAAACATATGTTCCATAGTCTTTGAAATTACTCGCGTCTTCAATAAGTGCGTGCGATAATCTATGCTTAGCTTCCGGACGCTGAGTTTCACAGAAAACTTCAAATGCAGTTATGAATCCATTGAAATAATTTACATAGTCCCAAAGCAGCCCGCCATCGCTAAAAACCGCATTTCCTGCCCTTACATGTCCCGTTGCAATGGCACGTTCAAGTTCCTCAATCATCTTTGCAGTTTTCAAATATCTTATTAAGTCCCCCAAGTTTTCTGTCCGATATGGTCTCCTATCATAAACATTTGCAAGGGCTTGCAATTCTTCTCCTTCAATTCCATTTGACCATTCGCAGTTCAACTTCATTTTCATTTCCAAAATTGTTTGATATGCAAGTGCAAGCGCAATTCCATCTTCTATTCCTCCTGCCCTAATTGTATCTATTGTGTTGCATCCAATTCCAATCCTTCCAGCAGTTTCATTTGCAAGTATGAGGTCTAAGAAATCTACTATGTCTATTCCTCTGACCAGTTGCTCCTCAGAATTTCGATACCGCTGCGCACCCACCATCTCCCCAACAAGATGTCCGTATGCAGCTCCAACATATCTAGTGGCATATCCAGGTTTTTCATCTCTAATCCCAGCAATTACTCTTATTGGGCACCCAATCCACATATCCTCAAGCTGCCTTACTGTCAAATAAGACATTAGATGGTGGATATAATTCGGCATTGTCCTTATTGCAACCACGAACTCAATAAGTTTGTCATGCACAGGGCTTCCGTTCCTTAGCGCTTCTGCAGCATCTTCCATTGGCTTTAGCGTTCTTGCCAGCAATTCTGCGTAGCTCGGAAGGAATCCAACCCTGTTAAATTCCCTGAGGTCTTCTAACAGCGGCGGTTTTGCTATTACATCCTTGCTTACTGGGCCGTTTCTAGTAGCCGCAGTAATTCTGATGGTTTCAAACATATGAATATAATATTACTTAAAAAACCTTAAAAACCCACGCTTTTAGTAACATTTATCTATATAGAGCTTTCAATTAGTTTATGGCAAGCCAAAAGCTAGGGGCAGCAAAACTTTCAATTGGAGTGAATGTTTGCCTTCTTATATCCAAAGTTGTCGTGGCATACTTAACTGGCAGCATTGGCTTGCTTGCGGAATCGGCCCATTCATTATTCGACCTTCTTGCATCTGCTTTTGCCTATTTAGGAATAAAAAAAGCACAGGAGCCGAGCGACAAGACTCATCATTATGGCCATGAGAAGTTCGAGAACTTGTCATCATTGCTTCAGACCGCATTAATCGCCATAACTGCCATTTTAGTGCTTATTGAAGCCTACCATAAGTTCGAAAAACCATCCCCGGTAGAATCTTCCGAACTCGGCATAATATTAATGGTCATTACCATTCCAATTGCCTATCTGACTGCCAAATATCTCGGGGATATTTCGAAAAA
>JBAYGV010000053.1:0-6570 GCA_041666445.1 Candidatus Micrarchaeia archaeon
TCTCCTGCATTGCGGTTAGCAATTCCTGCTGCCAATGCATTTTCAGCGATGCAATTTCATCAATGAACAATACTCCCTTGTTCGCTCTGTGGATTGCGCCTGCCTCAACTCTCAAATGGGCAGGGGTTCCAAGCCCTCCGCTTTGGAGCGGATCATGTTTAATATCTCCAAGTAATGCGCCTGCCTTTGTCCCAGTGGCATCAACGAACGGCGCGGTTTTCTTGTAGCTGTTGTCCACGACCATTTTCGGGTTTCCCTGGTCTGATGGCCCGAACCTTTTCGTAAGCCCGGCAGTTGCATTTGATATGATGTATAAGAAAGTAACCCCGAATATTGCCGCAAGAAGCAGCCATTTCATATTCTCGCTTATGTCAACGTAAAAGATTACTGCAGCCGCAAGAATGCCAATTATAAGGAACATAAGGATTGGGGAACCGGCTGTCGATATGCTTTCATCCATCATTTTCCGTGAATTTATTATCCTTCTTCCAAGCCCGTTCCGTAACAGGTCCGGAAAGTCTTTGCTCGGATTTTTCTTTATTATCGCGAGTTCCGGCGGCGCATAAAACTTCGCAAAATCCGGGTTCTTTGCCAGGTATTCCGCATTCGGATAAGTCTTTACTGATTTTATCAGCGGTTCGTTTTCATTGTTCGGATTCGGGTAAACCAGGACGTCCTGGAGCTCTTCCACCGGCATCAATTCTGCCATCGCCTGCGCAAGCATGGATTTTCCTGTTCCGGGCGGGCCGACAAGCAGGACGCTTCGTTTCTGGGCGGCTGCCTTTTTTATTATCTCGACTCCCCTATCCTGCCCGATTATTTGGTCAATGAGCTTTTTTGGGACTTCTATCTCGGCCGTGCTTGTGATTTTTTTCATGTTCTCCTCCCTAATCAGTACTTTTAACGTTGCTACTAGTTTCCTAACCTATTATCTGGACATCTTTAAATGCAATGTCTGGAGAGATCAGGTTGTCATATGTTTTTTGCTTCTTTTCCAACCCAATTATGCTGTTGAACATATTAAATATGTTTCCGGAAATTATGAATCCTTTCAATCCAATTTCATCCCCCTTTCTGCTTCCTTTCCCGTTCATCCTGAATGCAATGTTCGCTTCGACTCCGAAATCCCCGGTCGTAGTATTGGAGGTATGTACTCCATGGACTGACCGTACGTAAATGAATTCTCCGAGTTCCTCTGTAAAAGAATCGAAATTTCCAGAAGCCACTACCAAGTTGGATGGGGAAACGGAAGGTTTTGAAGCGAATGAATTCCTGCTGCACGATCCTTTTTTACCTGCCCCTTCAAGTGCTGCGGTTTCCAAATTGTAAAAGAAATTTTTCAGGACGCCGCGTTCAAAAAGCATCTTTTTCCCGCAAGCTACTCCCTCGCCATCAAATTCCGATGCATTGCTTGCATCTGCGAATGGGTTGTCCAAAAGCGTGAATTTTTCCGATAATATTTTTTCGCCATTTTTATTCCAAAGTGCGCTTATCTTCTTTCTTTTCAATTCTCCGGAAAGCGATGGCAGGAGTATGTCCAGCATCGAATGGAGCGCTTCGATGGACAATACTACGGTATGCTTTCCGGTTTCCAATTTTTCTGGCTTGTCCATCATATTTGCCATCCTTCCTGCAAGATTTCCAAGTTCGTACGGGTTTTTTGCAGGTTCAACTCCGGAGTAGTATCCGAATCCCATACCTTTTTCACACATTGCTTCGCAGTAGGCCGTGAAATTGGAATAGGTTCCGTTTGCATTCATTCCTGAGCTGTTTGTTATACTGACATCTGAACATCCCGCTTCAACAATTACTTTCGACCGTTTTGCATAGGTTTTCATCCCGTCGATAATCTGGCCAAGAATGCCCCTTAATTCGGTTTCTTCAATCCCTGCTGTTTTTTTTGAATAGGTTTTTACTTTTGGATATTTCGCCTGTTTAGGGAATGCAAATTTAGTTTTTTCAGAATATTTCGAAGCCGCCATGGCGTTATTGAAGGCGTTCCTTCGTTCATTTTCCGCTACAAAATAAGAGAATCCAAGCTTGCCATTTTTCAATACCCTGATTGCGCTTCCGCTTGCTTCGCCAAATTGCTTGACCTTGATTTTTCCATCTGCATATTCTAGCGTAGTTGCATGGTCTGTTGAAGAATAAATTTCATGGCCGTCGGTTCCTTCAAATATATTCCCACCAGTTTAGTATTCTTTAGCCGAATTCCCGGTTTTTCCAGTTCTTGCCGTTCTCATTTTTATCAGTCATGCTTTTTATCTGTATCGTCAATCTGATGATCTGCAAGTTTGCCGTTGCAAACTTGTCTGATACATTTTTCATAGAAAAATGTACATTTCCGATATCTAAAAAATCTATACATGATTTTTTATATTTATGTTGCGAATTCTATTCCATGGCTTTAGTACGATGTTTTGCCGCAATTGATTTGCCCGCTATGCTCAGGAAACGGCTTGCATCAAAAGCGCGAGAACTTCATGGCGTGGGAATACTTCCGGTTTATCCTGAAAACATCCATCTTACGCTGAAATTTTTCGGGGATGTCGGGCCCGACAAACTGAGCATACTCGATTCAAAACTGCACGATATAAAATGTGCGCCGTTTGACGTTAAGGTGAAAGGCGTTGGCGCGTTCCCAAATGTTAACTATATCCGCGTTGTCTGGGCTGGTTGCGAAAGCAAAGCGCTTGAATCGCTTGCTGGTAAAATCAATGATTCACTGTTCCCGACTTTTCCAAAAGAGGAATTTGCCCCTCACATTACAATTGCAAGGATTAAGGTCCGCGCAGATACAAGAAGCTTTTTTGAAAAATACGTTACAAATTATTTCGGCAGCTTCAAGGTGGAAAGGTTTTCGTTGAAAAGAAGCACGCTTGGGCCAATGGGCCCTGTTTACGAGACGATTACGGAGTTTGAACTGGAGTGACTTTCCAATCCTTCGCTCATTCTATTTCGGAATCAAGTTTAGCGTCATGTTTTTTAGTTCAGTCCTGCTTCCTAGATTTAATATGCACATTGCTTCGGTAACATACTTGCCTTCTTGTGCTACATATTCCGGAGGGGTTGCAAAAGTTATATTCATTATCCCCTTCTCTGCCCATTCCAGCGGATCGACGTCATAATAGCTATTTCCGTTTTCCGTTACACGTGTTACGTGGTAAGTTCTTGTAACGCTCGCGTCGGGAGTGCCCACCGGGACTACCAGGTATTCCACAGGAGATATCATTCCCAATTTAACGTCTATGATGTCCCTGGTTTCCGGCCACATTACTTCCGGATTTTTCCTGAGTAAGAGCGGAAGATTACAAAATCTCCTGGATACATACCTCCCTTCGCTATAAGTTTTCCTGTCGATTCTGCTTATCTGAATGACTCCATCGTTGGTTACGGTCGCTATTGTCGTTTCGGCCAGCGTCGCATCCGGCCTTTTTTCTATTTTTCCATCCATTACCCGGACTCCGGGCGTGAAGTATTCCCCCAGTTCGATATACCCAACCTCCACCATCTTTTCAGTCACTGCTTCAAATCCGTTCATGGTTTCCCTGAGTGGAATTGCATAAATTGTTTTGTCTGTCAGGAGTAGAAGCGTATCTCCCTTGGCAAGGGTTGTGTCCAAAATCTTTTCTCCAGGCTTAATAAGCGGGGTTACATCAATTTCTCCAGTTGCAGTTCTCGTGAGTTCTACCGGCCTTCCGTCCGAACCTAAAACAACTTCAGTATTGAGCTGGGAGGTAAAAACGTATAGCAATTCTATCTCTTTCAGTGCCTGTTCCCTTGGTTTGCTTCCGTCATCGGTTACGCGTATTGTCCTGCTTATTCTTACGATTCCTTCATCTTCGGAATAGGTGGTTGTTGCCGTGATATCATTGAAATTTTCGAAAAGCTTTTCCCGTTGACCATCCTCCTGTTCCAGTTTTTCCATGGCGGAAGCATTGGCGTTTTTTTCAACCCGTGCGCGTTCGCTTATCGCCGGTTTTTTAATCTCTGTTCGAATTTGAGAATTTGGATCGGAATCCGGGCCTATGAAAAATGTGCCGAATGCCATGGCTGCCGCAGGGATGGCTATTTTTAGGATTTTTGAAACCGTGCTTGGCGGTTTTGCCATTGGCACATATTGAACCATGAGCAATAATATGTTTAGAAAAATATATAAACGTGGGCTAATCTCTGCAGTCGAGCGGCATTGTTTGCGAGCCCATCATTCAACCTTTGTTCTCTTCGTCTTCAGCGGCGTTTCTTATCCTCTTGCTTGTCGTGCTTAGCGCCCCCGTGCTTTCTTCCCCGCGTATTGGGTTGCTTTCCACACTTAATGCGCCCGTGGTTTCTTCGCCCCTTATCTTTTGGCTGCCTACACTTAGGGCACCGCTAGTTTCTTCGCCGCGTATCCGTTTTGATTTTACTGAAAGCGCGCCGGTTGTTTCTTCTCCCCGTATCGCGTTGCTGTCAGTTTCCAAGGCACCCCTGCTTTCTTCCCCGCGAATCCTTTTTTTCCCTTCAGTAACAAGGGCTTTCTGCTCCCCAGTTTCCTTTAATTTTTTCAGCATTGCTCCTGCTGTTTCCCGTCCCGCAAGGTCGTCTACTTTTATCTTCCCATCTTTTTTCTGGAAATCCTGGACGCTTTTGCTGCCAAGCTTTCCAAGCGCCCAGCTAACTGCTTCTTTTTCGTCTTTTGTTTGCGCATAATAACCCGGGTCTTTTTTTGTGAGCTCTAATAATTGTTTTAAATAATCCTGGTCTGTCTTTACGCCCAGCTTATTCTTTGCCTTGTCTGCAAGCGGCTTTCCAAAGTCAACCAATTCTTTTTCTTCAACCATAATCGCACCAGTTTTGCATCCTCTTCTAGAATTTATAATAGTTCGCAATCGCAAAAGTTTTTCACTACATTTAAATATGTTTGTAAACAAATGTCTTTTGCTCTTTGTTATTGTATTCGCAAATTCTATCGAATTTCCGAATGCGCAATTATTTTCAGCGGAAAATAATGCGCATTAACGGCGCTGAGCCGTTAATTGCACACAAAATTTATGAAATTTTGTGCACAATCCAAGAGTCTTAGAGTGATTTGATGAGTAAAGCCAGAATTACACTTAGCGGAGAAAATCCGAAGGATTTGGATGGAGTAATCAGCCAAATCAAGGAGCTTGCTTCAGCTTTAGGAATGAAGCTTCGAGGGCCAGTAAGGCTCCCGAGGCGAAAGCTCGAGATAAGCTGCAGACGCACGCCATGCGGTGACGGTTCCGATACCTATGAGCACTGGGAGAAAAGAATCTTCAAGAGGCTTGTCGATATTGAGGGAGATGAGAAACTCATCAGGCAGATGCTGAGGATTAAGGTCCCGAGCACTGTTTACGTGAAGATTTCATTGAACTAAGGTGCGACTATGGGTTCAAGACCGAGAAAATGGAAGAAGAAAAACCGCATGCGCTGGAAGTGGGTAAAGAAGAAGCGAAAGCGATTGAAGCGGAAGGCAAAGCGACGAGTCGGAGAACTCTAGCATAATTTCTTTGATTTTTTTTACATTTATTTTTACCTTCGGGTGATTTGCATGACTGACAAGAACAGATATCCCATCGCGACTCTTATTCTAAGGCTTTTTGGCGAGATGATGGCGACTGGCAAGCCAGTAGAATTGGAACCGGTTAGAAGCTCAAATAAAACTGACCCAAAACATGTAGTTCGAGAGAAGGTAACTGCAAGTTCCCTAGGTTTGGATTCTGCTTGGAAGCTTTCACGTACGCGAAGCAGGGAAACTAGCGGGGTTAGACCGTCGCATGTTCCAACATCAAGGGCCGGAAAAGCAACTGCCGGAAGCTAATTTCTTTGATTTTTATGGCAAGCGAGAAAGTAAAAAATATTGTTGGCGCTATTGTTGGGTTAGCGGCACTCATTGGTTTTGCAGAAGGCTTTGGCTGGATGATAAATCGGATTTCTCAAAATACTGTGCCAAGGCAAGCGTATGCCAACACTAGGCAGGTAGAACCGAGCAAAAAAGAAGCGACGGTCGACCAGTCTCCAAGTTTTTATGTTCCAACTACAGAACCTGCCATTTCAACTGCTCGTACAAAATCTGGCAAGCCAGTTGATTCAGTGCGTATCGGTCATCCAAATATGCCACTTGCTGTTCCCGGGAATGCTTATCGCGAGTTTTTGGCATTCATGGAAGCGAGAAAGAGGAAGGAAGGCGAATCTATTCTGCCTGCGGCCGGTTCTCAAAGGAATGCGCCCGCTAGATTAGCGGTTGCAAAAACAGGTTTACATAGACCGTAATCCTTTTTTCCAGCCAAATACTAATATTTATAAACACTTCTTAACCAATTCATCTTTCACCCGTAAGGACTACCTCTTGGGGTAGGAGGGGATTTTTGTATGAACAAGAAACAAGTACAGGACGCATTAGCGAAAGTATTCGAGGACAAGGGAAAACGAAAGTTTACTCAAAGCGTAGAGCTTATAGTGAACTTCAGGGGCATCGACTTCACGAAGCCGGAAAACAGGCTTAATCTGGATATTGCGCTTCCGAAAGGAAAAGGCGGAAAAGAGCCGAAAATCGCAGTCATCGCAGAA
>JBAYGV010000054.1:0-6561 GCA_041666445.1 Candidatus Micrarchaeia archaeon
GATTTGATCTTTTGCTATTTTTTATGGCAATCGGGCTCGCATTGATGATTTTTATACTTGGTGCAATGCTCAAGTATGTCCCTGCAGTAGAATCGGGCAGCCCGTCCTCCGCACTCCCGGCAGTCCAGGAGAAGAAAGAAATTCCGGCAGTAAAAAATTACCCGGATTCAAAGCAAAAAACTAAAAAATACTCCAAGAAAAAATGAGCGGTGTTCCTATGGTATTGCCATCATCCCAAAAAAAGTCTGCTGTTTCGTCCCAGGCAATCTCACCGGGGAAGGTCAAGCCCCTGCCAACCGGGCAACAAGCCACGTTCAAAGCTCCTTCAATTGCCGCATTTTCAATAAAGGCAAAGCTTAGCGGAACGCTTAAGGAGGTGGCTTCTTCGCTACGTTCCGTATCATTTCTTGAGGTCGCTCAGGAAAAAGATGCAGTCAATGCGCTTTATGTTGAAAGTAGGGACATAAACAAGCAGCCCTATGTGTTTTCAATACTTAAGGCAAACGACGAGCAGCTGGAAGTGGTATATAGCATACCGCAAAATATCGCCCCATGGCGAAGAAGGCTGGACATGATAAGGTATTTCATAAATGTTATTACACTGTTGGAGCCCCATTACGATATCGATACCAAGATAATACTGCAACTTATGGAATCATCAGTGAAAGATGTTGTCGATTCGGTTTCAATGGACTATTCCAAGCTTTATACCGAGTTCGATACTGTAAAAAAAGAGTTTGATGATGCAAAGAAAAAGGCAAAACGATTGTCGGATGAGAATTCGGTCATGTCTACCGAGAATTATGCGCTAAAAAACAGGAATGACGAGCTTGTGCTTAGGCTCAACCAGCTTGAGAACATTCCGGAAGACGCCATACGGGCAAAAGTTCAGGAATGGATACTTGAGCACAACGGTGAAATAAACATAACTGAGTTCGCAAAACTCAATAACATTAACGAAGTCAAAGTTGAGGAAGCCCTTAACCGTTTGATAATGGAAGGGTATATAGAAGCGGTTGGATAGCCGTTAGCAAGCAATAGCCGGATTGAAGAGGAAAATTACCATGGTCGAGATAAGTCGGATAAAAATAAGGAAACAGCTCTACCGTTTCGAGGTAAAGAGGAGGTTCCAATATCTTCGCCATTTTAAGCTCAAGGAAAGGCCCCCCATTGTTGCAATTTCAGCATCTGTAAAAAAACTTTTTGCCAAAAATCAGAAAACAAAAAAAATAGAGCGGGGGGTCGGGCACCTGGACGGCTCTTCCGAATCCGTAGGGAAATCCGTAAAACGAAGCAACGTAATTCTCTATACTGCCATTTTTGCGGCAATTTTAATCCTCATTGGCGGATGGTGGTTTGTCAGCTCAATGAATAGCGCAATTGCCGCGGCAAACTCTGCCCAGCAAATAATCTCTTCTGAACTTCCTGATTTCAATTTTGACCTGGTTGGCAGCGGCATAGCAAGCGCAGGCTCAAAGAATCTGCCATTCGATGTCGCCTACCTTAGGTTTGCCTACCATTCGAAAAATTTCCAAGAAATGAATTTGTCATTTTCTACCTATGCTTCTGAACTTCCATCCGAAGTTTTCATTCTCCATAGCCGAATGTATGATTCCGAGACATCGACCTACCCCCAGTTCAAGGACGCGCTTAAGAAAGAGCTTGCAAAGAAAAAAATTAATGTAAACGAAATCGATATTGAGCAGCTATCTTCAATTCCCAAAGGCGCGGTTATCATTGTTCCATCAGGTTACGTGCCACAGGAACTTCTTGGGGTTGGAAGCAGTTTTGACATTGGAACTTTGGCGCAACGCGGAGCAGTTGTCCTATATATCGGCTATCCTCTTGACAAAATGATAGATGCGGAAGGGGATATTGTTCCTGCTCCAGCTAATCTGAGTTCTGGACTAAGGCTTAGGTTTATTCCAGTTTCAGCGTCCCCGTCTGGCATAGCAATAACTGGTCCGTTTTATTCAGTCGAATCTGCCGGAAGCAATTCTTATTTTACCGCCTATGGCGTAGTCAGCGGAATTAGGGTTGGCAGTGGCGTAATATTATTCGTTCCGAAATCCCTGGATGTGGGCTGGAAAAGCAACGGGGGAGCCGCTGCCGTAGATATTTCAAAAATAGTGCTTGAAAATGTCTGGGCCTCTCCGGATTCCCCGACAGTAACCTATCCAATTTCCCCGGAGATATCCAATACTACTGTTGAAGAATTTTTCACCAATGGGTTTGCAGGGGATAGCCGCTTTGTGAAAATGAGCATTGATGGTACTGATCTCAATGGAAATTACTTCGGCGAAGTCCATATATTTGAGGTAAAAAAAGGCACATCCGGCTTCTTGTATCTGGAAGGCGGGACCTCCGTGGTCTCATCAGAAATAACCGGGGCGGATACGCGAGTGTTTGCCCAATTGCGCGAGCCTGGAGTTAGCAAGCAGGTCCTCTATTTCGCATTCCTTAAAAATGGCGGCCGGGTTGGCGAAAAGATAGTTGCGAATCCCCAGGCAGTAAGCCTTCAGGTTGACACCCAATTCGATGTTCCCATAAGTTTGGATGGCGGTTCCTATCTGTTGAACATTGAAGATTATGACGGCAAGGTTTATGCCCAGTCCCTATTGAAAGTCGTATTCGTGGATATTGTCCGCAAGCCGGATATCGATGAACGCAAAATTTTCCATTTTACTTTTGAAAAGGATGGCCAACCGGTAGTATTGCACGAAGTGAAAGTAAAAGTAATCTCATCTGCCGGGGAATCTTTTGGGGAATATTCATTTACCGATACTTCCGACCCGAAAATAGATGTAAGCAAAAATGTTTTCGGGGAAGGAAAGCTTCCTTTCGGAAATTACAATTTCCAATTTACTATTGGCAACATAGTGAAGGATGTTCCCGTTTCGCTCATTGCCCCTGAAAATATATTTACGTCCCTTCCGTTTGTAGGGACCGCGGTTATTTCCATTGTAATTCTTGGCGTGGGCTATTACTTTTCAAGAAAGGAGAATACTCGTTACCAGCTCGACATTCCGGATTTCCCGCCGATTGCAAAAACAAAAATCCCAATGAAAGCAGACACCGTGATTGGCGTATTCGGGCGCGTCAATGAGGACTATAAATGGAAATGCACCCCCCTCACCGTGCAAGAGATTAAGAATGGGTTCAGGAAAGTGTTCTTCGAAGGGAAGCCGATATTCATAAGCGACTATAATGTTGAATTCATAATGGACAGGCTGATCCAGAGGAAGAAAATGCTAAAATCCCTTGATTACTACGCTCCGCTCTCATGGGAACAGGAAACCGGGCGCAGCATAACCTATCTTGCAATGTTCAGGAAGATGAGGGATATTTTCGTTGAAAATGCGGTTCCATTTTCCAAAATGGGTGACGAGAAAAACTGCGACAGCAAGATTGACCTCATGGGCCAGGAGATGTTCATCCACATTTACGAGAAACGCGGGGATATGAAGAGGCTCGCGGCGAACATACTTTCAACTTCAAAGCTTGGGCTGAGCATAGTTCTTTTCAAGAATGATGGGGAAAAGGACGATTTCAGGGACGTTCTTTCTTCAGCGTCCCAGGTTTCCATATCCCTTAAGCTGGAAGTTGAATCCGGGGCGGTCCACCTATTGCGGATTATTGATTTTGAGGCACTGATAAAGGATATGAAATCGGTATAATTGGGTAGTGGGCTGTAGGTAGTGGGTGGCAGTTCTTGCTAGTAGGTTGTAGCTATTAAACGGAGGTTAGCTGATAGTAAGTAATAACCCAATTAGAATTTGATTTGTTTATCCGGGAAGTATTTCTCCTAATCCTGCTTTTCCTTCTTCTTCCTTTCGCTGGTTATTCTTCAACAATTCGATTATCGGTTCCGCGTTAAGCCCAAATTTCATGAATGCAAGCTCGTTAAGGTTCATCCACCTGAAGTCAACATGTTCGCTGCTCAGCTTCACGTCTTTCCCAGAAACTTCGCACCCATAAACCAGGTAAATGGAATGCTTTTCGTTCCCGTTTTTTTCATAGGTTGCGGATGTGACTCCTAAAAATTCTCCATTGCTTGCCCGCAGTCCGGTTTCTTCCCAAAGCTCGCGTATTGCCGCCTTTTCAGGCTCTTCGCCCCATTCAACTCCTCCGCCTGGGAATTCCCATAATTCGTTTTTCATTTTTACAATAAGCACTCTGCCTTCAAAAAAAGGAACCGCATAAGCATTTATCTCCTGTATCTTCATCAATCTCTCCCGGTTTTTCTTCCAAAAACGAGCTCATTTCTCTTTTCTTCGTCCAAAAATTCAAGATTTTTGCTGCAAATATGGCATTTGAATTCCATGCTGGTTGCAATTTCAAATCCGTGGACGGAATTTATCCCGCAAGCCGGGCAAAAATAGTGGTCATCGCTTTCTATATTTGCGCTAAGCTTCCTCTCAGAAACCCGAGCGCTTACCCATTCGTCAATTTTGTTTCCATTTGCCATCCAGGTATAGGAATACCATCCGGTTTCGCTGTTTTTGTCCCTGAAATAGCTTACTAGGCCTTCTCCATGAAGCTTGTTGAGGGTTGCCCTAACATCGCTTATCTTCAGCTTTAGCCTTTTGGATATTTCTTCGTCGCTTAAGTTAGTGTCAAAGCTCTTTATTATCTCAAGTGAATTCTCTCCTGCAAGGCTTACCAGCACCTGCCTTGCAAATGCCTGGGAAAGTATTCCCTTTATCAGTTCCAGCTGCCTGGCATAGGCTTCCTGCTTTATTTTTAGCTCTAAGTCTGCCCTTTCCTTTTCAATCCTTTTGCGTTCCTTGTCCCTTGCCGCAGCCTTCAATTCCTTTGCTTTCTTAGATTCGGCCTTGCTTGGTTTTGCCGAGAGTTTTTTTGTTGCTTTTGCAATCAATTTGGATGCAGTTTTTGGCTTAGAATTGAATTTTGCTTTCAAAAATGATTTTTTCAACGAGGATTTGCTTCCAATTTTTCCGGCTTTTAGCTTAAAATTCGGCTTTTTAAAACTCTTAGAATTGCTGCCATATGCAGTCTTAGACTGCTTAGAACCCTTAATCTGATGTGCATGCTTACCTTTCAAACAAATCACCTATCCTAGTTTCTGTAATCATAATTACTCAACTTTTATATATAAGCGTTACTAGTATTTATACCTTTGCTTTTACAAATTACCACAATATCAGTTCAAAAAAATCATCCATTCTACAATTCTTGGCAATTCATACCCCATCAATCCTTTTTTATAGCTATTCTGCGAATAGGAAACCATGAATATCGCCTTCTTCACAGATACATACCTGCCCAATACTGACGGTGTCGTAACCCTCCTTCTAAATTACACTCGAGAACTGGAAAAACGAGGGCACGAGGTGTTCATATTCTCTCCCGGCACGCAAAAGCAGAAGGAAGAAAACAAGGATCCGCACATATACTATTTCACTTCAAAATCTTTCAAGCCCTATCCGGATTATCGGATTGCCGTATTCAATTTCTTTTCCCCCATACAGCTGATGAAGGACCTGAAAATCGACGTGATCCATTCTCATGGGGTTGCAACCACCGGGCTTGCGGCCATCCAATCTTCAAAAAAGCTCGGAATTCCGGCCATCTCGACGTTTCATACTCTCCTTCCTGAGGCAATGCACTACCTTACTAACCAGCCGCAGCTTAAGGGCATGCTCCAGAACGTTGCATGGGGCTACCTGTCATGGTATTATTCCCAATTCAAAAAAACTACTGTCCCGAGCGATTTCACCAGAAAAATACTGGAAACGCATAAGGTGACAAACACGGTGCTTTTGCCCGGCGGAGTAGATTCCACCAGGTTCAACGACTCGGTTTCTGGGGAGGCAGCAAGAAAAAAATATGGAATAAAAAAGAATGTTCCCGTAGTTCTCCATCTGGGAAGGGTGGCATTGGAAAAAAATATTGGAATGCTTATCGACTCCGCCCCGAACGTGATAAATCTCGTGCCAGATGTAATTTTCATGATTGCTGGCAAAGGCCCTGCGGAAAATTATTACAAGGATATCGTGAAGCAAAAAGGCCTGGATGGGCATTTTGTCTTTACCGGCTATGTGGAGAACGAACTTTTGCCAAGCGTTTATGCCTGTGCGGATACGCTTGCGTTTCCTTCATCATTCGACACGCAGGGGTTG
The DNA here is from genome assembly GCA_041666445.1 of Candidatus Micrarchaeia archaeon. Lineage (GTDB taxonomy): Archaea > Micrarchaeota > Micrarchaeia > Anstonellales > Bilamarchaeaceae > JBAYGV01. The sequence continues at coordinate 6,144 of JBAYGV010000054.1, forward strand.
GTTGTGCTTGAGGCGATGGCCTGCGGCACTCCTGCGGTGGTGAGAAAAGGCTCTGCCCCCTCGGAATTCGTAATCGACGGGGTTAACGGCCAGGTGTTTTCCGACCATTTCGACTTCCATGAAAAAATAATTTCTGCCCTTAAAAACAAGGAGAAGCTTGAGCCAAACGCTGTCAAAACCGCGAAAGAATTCGGGATAGACATAATGACTGAGAGATTGATTGACTTATATAGTTCGCTCTTGCCTCCTCAGAAAAAATGAAAAATAAGAAAAAAAAATAAAAAATAGAATGGAGTGCCTAATCTTTTCCCATCTCGTTCAGTATCTTATCCAATGCTGCCTTGTCCTCCGCACTCATGTTGGATGGGGTTGCATTCGTGTTATTGTCCGTTTGGTTATTGATGTATACCCAATCGCC
>JBAYGV010000055.1:0-6518 GCA_041666445.1 Candidatus Micrarchaeia archaeon
CCGTCGCTTCGGCTGATGCCTCGCGAAGCCATTCCGTTTCGCAAGGCGGTTTGCGGATGCGTCGGGCGCATGAAAGGAGGAGGCCGGGAGTTCAAATCTCTCCTGAGGCTATTATCTTTTTATATATTCCTGACTCAGTCCTACCATGGACGTAGAAAAAAAGGTTGAAGAGAAGAAACTTTCGTCAATACTTAATTCCATCCAGATAGCCCTTGACGGCTACGATGACATCTTCTCTGACTTTGATCCCTCGCCTTACAATCACCGCCTGCTTTCAGACGATTTCATAAAAGAAATACAGAAGAGATACATTGAAACAAGAAAGGGGGATTTTGAAGTGAGGTTTTCCCTCCCGCAGATTGCAAGGGACCCGAAGATTGAAGCGCTAATAAAGAAACGGTTCAAGGAATATTTCTTTTCACAGATTAAGGAAATAAATTCCCAAATAGAATCAAAGCAACGGATGGGAATAGTCCGCGTTGCCATGGGATTTTTGCTTCTTTCCATAGAGCTTGTAGGACGGCTTTACGGCATGGGGCCAAATTTCATATTCGACCTGTTGACAGTAATAATCGTACCCGCCGGATGGTATAGCATGTATTCCGGACTGGAATTTATATTCGACCACCCACAAAAAATGGTCGAGCAGAGGAAATTCCTGAAAAAATTCCATGATGCAATTTACCTGTTCGTTTCTGAAGAGGACTTAGTCAGTAGCATAGAAACCACTTCAGACCAGCGGCCTTTGGAAATTTTCCTTACTGAAAAGGGGGAAAAAGCGCAAACTAGTGAGGTTAAAAAGGAAACGGAGAAAAAATAGATCTTAATTGGGGGAGTGGGCCAATGGCTGTTTCGGGTTCCGAGTTTCCGGTCCCGACGCAATCTGCCAACCTGGTATGCTACTAGCTTTGGGAGCTAGTGATCTGTGTTCAAAAGCTTTGCGCTGGCGCGCAAAATTTGCCAGCATAGCTGTCAATCACAGCTCCCCCATAATTTCATCAGAAATTTGGAGGGCAATTGAAACCAAGAGGTTTCAATCTGATCCCCATTATTATTTTAAAATAAAAGAATTGACAGTGAAAAAATGGACGAACTGATCCTCAAGATAATCCTTTCTTTTATCGCTGGAGGGGTATGGATTACGTTTTCTGTCGTCCTGGCAGAAAAACTTGGAAACAAAATTGGGGCGATATTGATTGCATTGCCAACCACGATGCTTGTTTCCCTATTTTTCATTGGATGGACGGCAAGCCCTGGATTCGCAGCAGAAACGGCAAGAATCATCCCGTTTGCGATGATAGCTAATTCCATTTACATTTTCTCCCTAATCCTGTTCCTCAAAAAATATGGCAACCTGGCTTTTTTGATTTCATTTGCAATTTGGATAACCGCTGCCCTTCTGCTTAAGATGGTAAACGGGGTAGACATGATTATTGGGGTTTTGGCAGACATCGCAATAACCGCACTGCTATTTTATATCGCAGAAAAAAGGATGAACATACGCTCGGCTGACGGGGCTAGGGGGGAATACCCCATTGCAGAACTTTTCGCAAGGGCGGCTTTCGCCGGCGGGGTGGTTGCGCTTTCAGTTATTGTTGCCAATTTCGCAGGGCCGGTATGGGGAGGGATTTTTGCCACATTTCCTGCAGCAACCTTGTCATCGATGTACATTCTGAATAAGAAACGGGGCCCGGATTTCGCAATGGCAACCTGCAAGGCAATGCTTCCTGCCACAATGACAATAATCGTATATGTAATTGCAGTCCATGCAGCCTACCCCGACTATGGGCTGATAATCGGAACTGTTATTTCCTATGCCGCATCCATACTTTCCGGAGTGCTGATTTATATATTTACCAAAAGAATGAAATAGTTTGATTGGCGGGATTCATTTAATTTTCCGGCTCCCTTGCCATAACCAAAATGTCGCCATACTTTTTTTGGACAAAACCGCTTTTGAAATATAATGCGATGGCAGGGTCGTTGGATGCCTTTACCTTCAGATAAACGGGTTGGTCTTTGGGAAGCAGGTCAAGCGCTGCAGAAATAAGGTTTTTTCCTATTCCTTCACCCCTGAACTCTTCTTTTACCCCTATCCCCTGAAGAATAAGCTTTCCTTTACGAGTTATGAAATGGATGAATCCGATGAATATTCCGTCCCGTTCCGCAACCAAAACCAAATCGTTTTTCGATATTTTCAGCTTTGCGTTCGGGAATATGGAAAAAATAAGTTCGGTCGTCCTGGCCAGTTCGGCCCGGTCGGAAATGCTTGATTTTCTGATTAGGATAGCACTCACTTAATTCACCTAGAACCAATTCGTGAACCGATATTGTAGATGTCCAGCTTGAAATCCTTGCTCTTTTCCAGCTCGTCTGCAATTTGGGAAAGCAGCGACCCTCTTATTCTTCCGTAATCCTCCTTGGAATATTCCGCATTCCCGATGCAGTTCCTTCTGTTTTTCATGTTGAAGCAGAACATAGATTGATGAACGTTCTCGCAATTGTGCCCGAAGTACAAGTCCGAGCAATAGCCGCAGCAGTCAATCTCAAAGCATCTGCTCAACTGGGTGCAGGAATAGCAGTTGATGCAGAAAGTAGAATCGAACGGGGAATCGCAGCCAAATAAATATTGGCAGCTCCTTGGCCAGAATGAATAGGCGCAGTTCTTCGTGTAAACAGTTACGGATGATTTATAGCAATTAACGGAATCCGCATAGATGGCGCAATCAATTATATTGTCATTTGCCCCGTCGGCCATTTCTATGTCAAAAAACGCGAGCTTGTTTATTTTTTCATGGGCATTCTTCATGCTAAGCGCTTCCACTTCTGACGCATCCAACTTTACGGATTTCCCGAAAGCCTCTGCTTCTTCTGAGCTTAACAATCGGTCTTTTGGAAGATTAGCATATTGGGCATGCGGAGCTAGAATTAATTTTCGGCCGCTCATGGCAGAAACGCGTTCAAGCGTAGGCCGGGTATGACGGATAAGCCATTCTGAATAATCATCAATCCCGCCGTTTGGCTTTCTTCCGAAAAGCGTGGAATAGGTTTTTGCGAATTCGGATTCGATTTTTGATTTGTCTTGTTTCGGCTCTGAATGTTTGATTTCCATTTGCCCAATTTTCGGTGTTTCCAGCTTTTCGTCCTTGCCCCTGCCAACCAGCTCGATTATGGATGGCAGTTTCTTGTTTTTTTCAAGCTCTTCGCGCATTTCGGAAAGAAGTTTTTCACGGATAGATAGGAATTTTGACTGCTCGAGCTCAAGGTTCCCGATATTCCGCACCCTGTTCCTGACGTTGAATGAAAACAGGCAATTTTTGCAATTAATCAGGCCATAGGAAAAATGGCAGTCCGAGCAATGCTGGCTCATCCAGGTCTCGAAGCACCGCGTGTTCTTGAAGCAGCGGTTGCACCTTATGCAATAGGAGCTTTCCCCGATTGCATCACAGCCAAAACAGTCCTCGCAAAGCCTTCCCATCCTGCAATAGGCAAGGTATTTGGAATTGCCGGTCCTCCCAATTTCGTATATGTAGTGGCTGTCGTTTATGTTCGAGCTGTTCTCTATATGCGATGATTTCCCGAACACTATGTTCCCGGTATAATAGAATCTTTCGGAAAGCGCTTCGACCAAGGAGTCAATATCTTTTATTTCATTTATTCCGAGCGGAACAAATTTCTTGCCGAAGTCCACTTCATCAAAGCTTATCCATTTCGAGCCATCGGCATAATCAGTTGGGGCTGAAACCACTTGCTTTCCGGATGTTTCGGATTTTCGGTGGTTGATTGGAATGATGTCTCGAGTCAACCATTCGGAATAATCGCTGATGGGACCGACATCTCCCTTAAGAAGCACTTTGCAAGTATCCCTCCAGCGGGAATCTATGACTCGAAGAGTTTCGTCAGCCCCCATAGTTATCACGGCAAATTGATGGCACCCTATTCCAATTTCTCGAACTTTGCTTCAATTTTCCTTCCTTTTATTTCCGCAACGCAATAAGCATAATCTTTCAATGCCGGAACTTTCACAACGATTGTTTCGCCAATCTTCCCGACTCCCTGATGCTCATGGATATGCCCGCAGAAATTTACAAATGGCTGTTTTTCTTCGATTATTCTCCTGATTGCAACGCTTCCTGCAGGCCCTTTTTTCGTCTGGTCAAAAACGTCATAGGGCGGGGCATGAGTAAGAAGAATAGTGTTCCGGTCGATTCCGAGCTTGGTCAAACCGACATATAGCTTGTCTTCAGTTAACTCGCCAGGGGTCCCGAACGGTGTTGGCGGGCTAAATCCGAACCCAGCAAGCATAAATCCATCTAGTTTCGCAGTTCTTGCCTGCAAAAATCCATTCAAGCCCGCAGCGCGTTCAAGCGCTGGAAATGGCTCGTTGTTTCCGGGAATGAAAAAGCAGTTTTTGCTGAATGAAGCGGGCGAATTGAAAAATGAGATTACGGATTCCAAAAACGAATAAGAAAGATTAGTCGTATCCCCAAGAATAAAAACCGCGTCAAAATTTGATTTCGATTTCCCGCTATTTCCGGAATAAAAATTCTTCAGCTTTTCAAATGCATCTTCCTCGTCATGCAAGTCGGAAAAGGCAAGAATTTTCATTTTTACACCTAAAGATGAAAAAACTTGGACCGCACCAAGCGAATTTTCATTTCAATTCCCGTTGGGGAGGTTTGCCTTTTTCAGGAGTTTTTGCCTTGCTCCTTTCATAATCAGCCATTATGCGGGCAAAGCTGTCATCGAATTCTTTCTTGAGCTGGGGCGAAATATTATTCTTAGTAAAGTAATCTGCCTTTGCCGCAGTCGTAATCTTGTTTGCCAAAAGGCGGGCAATCTTACCCCTGACTTTCTTAGGGGATGCGGAAATGCTCACGTGCTGGAAAATAATTCCGTGCTTTGGCGGGGCAATCCGCTTATTCTTCAAATGCTTGAACAATGCGCGTTCCGCGCCAAGAACCTGGATTGTGCTCGATGGCAACACGGCCAATCGCGCAAGCGAGCCTACATGTGCAACGAGCTTGGCAGCCACATCTGAACCCACAACTTCGCAGATATTCGGGCACAGCTCGCGGGCCAACTTCTCCTGATATTTCTCGTAATTTTCACGCAGTGCATAAATAGCATTCATTTCCTGGGCAAAAAGCTTGCATTGGTTAAGGTCTTCCTCGCTCAAGTCGGCGCCAAGGCTTCTTGCAGCATTATTGATTATCTCATTTGACTTTCCAGAGCCAACAAGCTTGGATATTTCCTTTGCGTCAGGATTCTTCTTGTCCAAAAAGAGTATGAGTTTTACATATTTTTCCTTGTCGTCGATCTTAAGTTCAGGAAAATAGACCCCGTAAAGCTCTTCGAGCCTTTCGCACATCAGGTTGGAGGCCTTGTTTATGTCGATTATGGACTTTGCCACGTTTCCCAAAAGCATATCCTTGCTTGTGAGCGCCAGCTGGGTGCCTTCCCTTGCCTTCTTCATGAACGCCGAACGTTTATCTCTTGGTTTATTAGGATTAGTAGCCATGGTTGAGATATTGATTGCTAATTTATATAAACATTGGGAATGATAGACTAATCAGTGATTGCATGATTGATGTTGACAAGCTTACTAAGGAAACTATAGCAAAGGGAGGGATACTCTCCGTGCTTTACTTTGACCTCCATGGAACTTCTGGCGGGATATTGCAGGAACTGGGAGCAGGATTCGTGCAGAAATTATTGAAAGAGCCCGGAGTTGTTTATGCAGTCGGGGAAATAGACGAACCGTTGCTTTCCGAAGAAGGGAAGTTCTATTCAACATCGGTAGAAGTGAAAATGCTTACCAAGGATTTCATATCCCTGCTTAACCTCTGCACTTCCCATTGCCCCTACTCCTTGGAGATATTGAGGCCAAACGAGATGAGATTTACCGTTGACAAGCTGCATGAGATACTTATGCACGCATCAGCAACAACGTTCGAATACAAAAAGCATATAATCGAAAAGATGTCCACCAAGCAGGAGCTGGAAATGTACAAGCTGAACATACAGCAGAAGATAGCTCTCGGCAAGAAATTATCGGAAAATAAACAGAAATAAGGTGAAACTATGCTTAAGCGAGAATTTATCAAAAGCGGAATTGATGGTTTGGATGAGTTGCTCGGCGGCGGTTTCCTTAGGAATTCGACATTCACATTGAGCGGGCCTACCGGTTCTGGAAAAAGCACATTTGGGATGCAGTTCCTTGTTGAAGGCGCAGTAAAGGAAAAGCAGCCTGGATTGTACATCTGCATAGAAGAAACAAAGGATTCTACCTACTTCCATATGAGCGGATATAAATGGGATTTGAACAGCCTTGAAAAAAGCAAGCAACTGGTATTTTTGGATTATCCTATATACGAGGTTGACCAGTTCCTTGCGCAAAACAGCGCAATTGCGGAAATAATAAACACGCTTGGGATTGAACGGGTCGTAGTTGACTCGATAATGCCGGTCGCATTGCTTTTTGAAAATGAGGATGACAGGAAAAAAGGATTTTTAAA
>JBAYGV010000056.1:0-6268 GCA_041666445.1 Candidatus Micrarchaeia archaeon
GGATTGGAATAACGCCAGACTAAGAAAAAACGAACAGATTAACGGATTGCTAAACGGATTATTCGTTGAAAAAATGCCAATTCCAGTATTTTATGTCCTAATAGACCGTGAAGAAGTTCGGCCAAGATTTCTCGAAACAAGATACGACCGGGGAATGAGAATGGAAAGGCTAGCAATTGCAAAGGCAAGAGAATTAGGTCTAGAAAATGCAAAACCGGCTAAATATTTTCCAGAGAGTTATGACGCTCATGGGCCAGTTTTGCCGGTCTTTGGAACGAAAAAATACGCATTTTTACTAGGAGCGGACGGAAGCGCACCAGGTATGCAAAAGGTTTCAAACATATTGTCATTTTCAAGATTAGTGAAAAACGGACAAATTCAACCAGGAAAACAATTTACCATGGCATTTTGGATGAACGACTATGGAAACGAAAATCGTAGTGTTTATGTCCGAACTAGGGATTGGGATTTAACAGTAGACCGGCGTCTTGCCAAGCTCGGCCATCCCTTGTTCCATCACAGAGTAGATTGCGGCGGCGATGCAAGAATGATAGACGGTTCTGGAGTATTCCACACAGTCTATAGGGATGGCACCATTCAACGGGATTGGCATCGGGCAATCGTCCCGTTCTGATTTTAACCTATCCGGCACCCAAATTATCTCCATTTCCGCTACTATTTAAAAACTGTTTATATATTAACACTTATTATATAGTTGGTGATGAAATGGCAAAAATAAAATGCGCAGTTGTCGGGGTTGGAAATTGTTTCGCTGGATTGGTCCAAGGAATTGAATATTACAAGCAACATCCGGAAATGGAAGTAACAGGAGTTATGCAAGAAAAAATAGGAGGATATTCCATACACGATATAGAGTTTGTTTGCAGTTTTGATGTAGGAGAAAATAAAGTGGGCAAGCCATTGGCAAAAGCAATATACGAAGAGCCCAACAAAGTAAAATGGGTAGACTCCGTATCCTGCTGTTCGGGAACAGTAAAGGAAAGCCCAATACTCGATGGAATAGGCATCTATGTAGAAAATATGATAAAGCCAATAAAACAAACAAAAACTGTTGAGCAGTTAAAGAAAGAAGCATTAGACGAGATAAAAAAAACTGGCGCAAAAATAATCCTGAACCATTTGCCTGTCGGTTCCCAAAAAGCAACCGAATTTTGGGCAGAAGTTGCGCTGGAAGCGGGTTGCGGCATGATAAATGCCATGCCCGTGTTCATAGCAAGCAATGAAAAATGGGCCGAACGATTCAAAAAGAAAAACCTTCCAGTTCTTGGAGATGATTACAAGGGAATGGTCGGAGCAACGATAGTCCACAGGACTCTTGCAAGGTTATGCGACCAACGAGGAACTAAAATTGACAAGACATATCAGATTAACGTTGGTGGAAACACCGACTTTGTTAATATGCTGGAAAGAAACAGATTGCAAAGCAAAAAGATATCCAAAACGGAAAGCGTCCAGAGCCAGTTAAGGCAGAGATTGCCAGATAATCAGATTTATGTTGGCCCAAGCGATTTCATCCCGTTTTTGGGAAATACAAAACTGATGTTCATGAGGATTGAAGGCCGAATGTGGGCGAATGTTCCTTATAGCATGGAAGTTAGGCTAGAAGTAGATGATAAGGCAAACTCTAGCGGAGTTTCTGCTGATGCCTTAAGGTATGTGCAATTTGCCTTAGATAACAAAATAGGCGGCTCATTGATAGGCCCAAGCTCATGGCTAATGAAACATCCGCTCAAGCAATATGGGGATACTGAAGCAAAAGAACTTGCAGAAAGATTTATTTCTGAGAAGAAAAATGTCGAGTAAAAATTAGCTCAAGCTTACTTCTAAAAATTCGACATTCGGAGCTTTGGCTTTGTGCAGTTCCAAGCCTTCCTGAAGCATGGTTTCCAAATGAAGCTCTATCGCTTCCTTGACACTGAGTTCTGCTTCATGCCTGGTCTTTCCTTGAGAGACGACCCCTGGCAAAGATGGCACCGTAGCTACCCACACCCCGTCTTCGTCCTTATCTAACAAAATCTTGACTTTCACATAGGTATTATGAATGAGTTTATTTTAAAACCTACCCGTAGAAAAACAGATATGGATAAGCTGCCAGTTTTGTCTGCCATTGAATTGCTGAAAATACTGGCAAAACTAGGGTATTATTCTGTTCGGCAAAAAGGCTCGCATATGACCTTGCGCAGTACGAATTATCCGCCAATAACTATTCCAATGCATAAAGAAATTGCACGCGGAACGCTTCGGGCGATAATACGCGAAATCGGAATAACCAAAGAACAGTTCGAACAATTAATCGAGGGAAAATAATGCTTAAGTCCACCAAAACTGCTGAAAAGGCATCCGGAATGCTCGGGAAACTGCTCGGGTGGGTTCCGTTTGACCGAACACCATAACGCTCACTTCAGTATTCGTTGCGGTAATGGCTGTTTTTTCGTTCTCCAGCACGCTTACCGGAAAACTAAGCGCGCTAATGCTATTCTTGATTGCTTTTGCTCTGGACGCAGCGGACGGGGCGGTTGCAAGGGCTAAAAATAAGGTAAGCGACCAGGGAGCATTCATAGACGGGATTGCCGACAGGATTGTCGAATTCTGCCTTTTGATTACCATCCTGATGATGTTTCCGCTTAATACCGAAATGCAACTAGTAATATTCTCGATATTGTTCTTCGGGACGTGCATGACTGCGTTCGTAAAGGCCTATGCCGAACATCGTGGAGTAATGAAGCACGAGCAGGCTGCAAAGCTTCCGGGATTGCTTGAACGGGCGGAAAGGAGTGTTTTACTGTTGGCTGCATTCGTTTTGTTGATTGCGGGTTACGGGCTTTACGGAATTTACGTCCTTTACCTGGTTGCAGGGCTTTCGCTGATTACGTTTTTGCAGAGATTTTTCACTGTTCTGTATGGGAAGAAAGAATAGGACATTGCGAATTAACGTTACACCCGGCATTCCGGCTCATCAAACAATTTCTTCTGCTTGACGTTCTCTAGTGTTTTCCATCTCTTCCTTACGAATTTGTCTATCTTCTTCAATTGCTCCTTGTTCAACAGCACTTTCCTTGTCTTCGGGTCTGATGGATAGCCGCTTCCGAAATCGACTCCGGTCTCAGCTTTTATTTTTTCAATTAGCGCATCGCGGGTTAGTTTTGCCTTAATCGAAGCAGCGGCAACAATCGGATAGTTCTCATCCGCCTTATGCTGCGCCTCGAATCTTTTCAATCCGAACTTTTCCATTCTTTTCCTGAACGTCCATTCGTAGCAGTCCATGAGGTCAATCATTATGTCCGACTCTTTCAATGACTTTCCAAGCTCTGCCATCACTTTGGCTTCTATGTCGTTCAAAGAATGCTTTTCCATCAGGGAAGTTATATGCTCTGCAGAAATCTCATGCACCTTAAACATGACAAAACTAGTAATCTCAGCCAGGACTTCCGACCTCTGCTTCGCTGAAAGCTGCTTCGAGTCCTTCTTACAAATCCGATTAAGCTTCTTTTCGTCCGTTCTTTTGCAATGTGCAAGGCAAACGACCAGCGGGCCGAGAACTGAGCCCCTTCCCGCTTCGTCGATACCAGCAATAGAATGAGTCATAAAAATGACAAGAGACTAGAATGCAATGTTCCTCTTTTCGACAATTACGAAATCGCCTACTGCGAGTACGCTTTCGTATGGAACAAGCACAAGCCCATCTTCCTTTCGCATTTTTGCTGCGAGAGGGCTGTCTGGATTTGGTTCAATGGCCAAATTTTCGATCTTGCCCGTAATCTCATTGACATTCAAATCAACGAGCCTGCCAAAGTCTTCGCCCTCATTGGTAATGACTTTCTTTCCTGAGAGTTGTCTTGCTATAAGGTACTTTCCCATCTGATCACCGATACTAAATCATGATTGATTTTATTTCTGAACCCATTTACCTTTAAACATTTAAAAACATTACTAAATGGCCCATGATTTTGTTTTTTGCGGCACGCTGCTTATAACCCTGCTTTCTCCCCGATAATTTCTGCACAAGGGCATTTGCGCACTTGATTGCGTCCCACGCATAGAAGATTGAAATAAGCAGGAACAGCAAAGAAATGCTTCCGATTACCTGCGGAAGGTTAAGCATTGCGAGGCCCATTGGGATAAGAGTTGCGGCTGCAAGCAATAGGACAACGATTACTCCATCGTAAATTACCCTTCTTTCCAACGGGACCTGTTTTTTGTTGGTTTTCCTGAACGCCTCTACGAATTCGGACATGACTATGTCCATAGCTGTGAAAAACTTTATGAGCAGACCTAGAGAAATCAACAGATGGATAAGAATCCTGGCCAAGAAAAGCCATCCGTCCAACGGAATGAAAATGCTTATGAAGTTCTCGAAGAGCAAAAGCACGCCGTTTATTATTATCAATAATATTGCGTAGAGAACCATTTTCTGGATTTGCTTCATGGACGCCCGGAAGAATTTTCCGGTGGGTTCGAATTCAACCACAACCGAATTGATATATCTTGAAACATGCCTGCCGATTGTTTTTAATTTTGGCGGAACCGAAGAAGTTATGTATTCGTCAACTTCGTAATCCTTCCGTATTACAAATGAGGAAATCAACGCGCTTATGAAAACAGATACCGAAACTATCCCTATTATATCAAAACCCATCAGCAATTGGGATTTTTTGGCAATCAGCAATGAAAATTCACCAACCGTGAGCATTGTGAGCCCTGAAAAAACAGCCGCCCTGCTTGTATAGCCAAGGAAATAGGTGCTTACGGATATGCTTGCAAATTTTGCAAGGATGCTGACGCCAATCAGAATTATGATTATTAATGAATCTTGGAGAAGCGAGCTGAAATTGACCATCATCCCGATTGAAAGGAAAAAGAATGACGAAAAGAATAGCCCGAACGGGAGCATTGTTTTCTCTATTTTTTTGAATTCCCTTAAAGATGCCATCATGCTGCCGGCTAAAAATGCCCCGATGGACGCTTCAAGCCCGATTGCACTTGAAAGGAATGCGAATATGGCGCAGACTGAAAGCGAAGCAAAAACGAGCATTTCCTCGGTCTTGAACTTGAGTATGTAATCGAAAAATGCCTGGACGAATTTTTGAAGGAAGAAATAGACTATGACAAGTATGGCAAGAGATTTTACTATTGAAAATAAAACTTCCTGGACGGCGATTCCGGAAGTTGCTGGCAGCGAAGATATAACTGCAAGGAAAAACACTGAAAATATGTCTTCCAATATAAGGACCGCGAACATAAGATTAATCTCTTCCTTGTTCTGCTCCGGAGTGCCCTTTATCAATTTTGTGAATAAGGTCGTGCTCGTTACGGCGAATATGTTCCCCAGTATTAAAGCTTCGAAAGAATTGAACCCAAGCAGTATTGCGGTTTCATAGACAATGACGAAAACGCTCGTGATTTTCAGGAAAGCGACAAGTATGGCGCGCACTCCGAATTTCATTATCTTGTTTATGCTGAATTCGATTCCTATAACGAACAAAAGCAGTATTGCGCCTATTTCTGAAAAGCTGTTTACCATTTCGCTGTTGCTTATCCAGCCCAAGGCGTTCGGGCCGACTAGTGCGCCAATGAGAAGTATGCCCATGATTGGAGGCAAACGAAGCCGCACAGCCGCGATGAGGCCGAGCAGCGAGAAGATGAATACTAGTACTAACTCCGAAACGCCTTCCACGCACTAACACCGGTCGCCAAACCGAGTAGGGTAACCCTACCTTGTTGTTTTTTTGTATTTTTTTATTTTTCTGGTCCTATTTTTTTACTTATTTGGGATTAATTCTCCTTGATAAATTAATGTTTATAAAGGTTTATGCGGGATTTCAAAAAATGTAATTTTACGGCGGAGAAAACGTGGAAGAAATTGGGACATTAAAAACATTTTTGTTGGTTAAAAAACACAGTTGAACGACGGGAAGGAAAAATAACGACGGAAAGGAATGGAAAATAAAATGGTGGGTCTGAAGAAAAAAATAATTGAAAAAATCAGATTTTTTCCAAAATATAAGTTCTGCGAATTAGATTGCCATCATTATAATGAATTGCACTGACATCGAAAACATCTGCAAGCCGCATAAATTCCGGACGCATGCACCCAGTTGGAAGAACAATTTTCCCGCCCGGGTCCATCACAGAAGCCAAATCCCGCAAATGGTTAAGCCGGTCCACCCCTTGAACTTTGCTGCCTTCCAGCGCACAATGGGTAAAAACTAAATTGAGCTTGATGCCCCTTTTTCTAAAGTATTCTGCA
>JBAYGV010000057.1:0-6126 GCA_041666445.1 Candidatus Micrarchaeia archaeon
AAGGAAATGCTAATTAAGATTGGTGTTCCGGCGGAAAAAATAAAATTTGAAGGCTGGGGGTAACAGAAATTGTAAAAAAATAAAGGAAAAAATTAATGCCTCATGCATTTTTCCGCGAATGCAACCTGATCTGTATCTGTAAGATACGGCCTAACGAGAGCGGCTACGCAATCTGGCGAATGATTATTACCAAATCTAGTAGTTCCCTGAGTGAACGCGTCAACGAATATTCCCATGAAACCATCGCGAATCATAGCTCCGATCATGGCGGGCGTGGCTGGAGAGCGATAAAGATCTGAAAGGCAATAATCTGCTCTTATTCCAAGCCCTTGGTCTATTTCAACAAGCGTAATTAGCCTGCGAACTGCCTCGAGCCTGACATCCATTTCAAATTCAGGATTGTCAGCTATTGCGGAGAGTGATTTGCCATTAGTACAAATAGGCACCATAGACGCAATCTTGTCTTTCAAGTAAGACTTCAAACCACCATCAGTTACCCTAGAGACCAAGAAGACAAGTGAATGAATAGTGTAATTTGGATCGTATGCTGCTAGCGAATCAACTGCGGATTTGGAACCTTCATCTTGAAGCAGGATTGAGACTTTGTGAACGGCCTCCACTGTGCCAAAAGACTGATGAAAATTATGGTCATAATCCCGGACAAGCGCATGCAATTTCTTAGTGTGCTCAAAAAGCTCGGGGCAAGAAACTCCGACTTCCCTGTCAATACAACTAAGCGCGTGGGCAACTAAAACAACGCTAGAAGATTCATCCTCATGATAGCCTACGGGATTTAATTCGGATTTAGGAGAAGCAATTTTTTCAATTATGGATCTAGCGCCTCCAAACATGCCGTTTTTCAACGTGATACGCAAACTTTCTAAAGCGGCACCTCTAAGACGAGACGGATCGACGAATTTTGTTGCAGTGGTCATAGTTTTCACCTGTTTTATATTGTGTATTAACATGTATTTAAAGATATCGTTTTGGGGAAAAATGCGTGAATTTGATCAGTTGTTGAACAAATTTATATTGCACTGTTTTTTATACTTTTTCCTACAAACTTAACTGTCATGCCAATACTGAAGTATGCAAGCATGAACCCAGATCTTGGTTCAAATACACATTTCCGCCAAAATACTCCAGCTGAAAAACGAGTTGCTGAAAGCATAGTAATTAATCGAATTATCGCAATATTAGAATCGTTCACCCCTAGAAAGCCAATCCATTTTAACGAATTGTTTGAAGTTGTTTGCAAGGAGTTCCCTCACAATGGTTTTGAAAACCACCCATTAGCACTTCAAGTTCTTTTAGATGCAGATGTTGCCAGCCGCAATCCATTCTTGCGCCAGCACGTTAATGGGAATGGTTTCGATAAAAATCATAGGATATTGGAACCGGAAGGAAGGCTATTCGGAATAGCATATCCGAAAATTGGGGGACCCGAAGGATTGGCCAGGAAAAAACACGAACCAATCGGATTGGACGACTTGATTCCGGATGAACCTGAATTAACTGAGGCTAAGCCGCGCAAACCTGCTGCCCCCAAGAAAGACAAAAAGCCGAAAAAAGGGGAAGCCAACTCGGCTAAAACAGAACCAAAGAAGGATGAACCGAGCGCACCCGCCCAAGTGCAAGAGCATAAAAAACGCCAAGGCAATGGAAAACTAATTGCAACCAGAACAATAGAACTTATTACTACAAACCCTGAAATTTATCTGGAGGAGGTAATAGAAAAGTTACAAGCAAAATTTCCAGATAACGCAATAACTGAGGCAAATATCAGAACTTGCTTGTATAAACATGCTCGTTCAGAAAGCCAAGGTATACACTTTCATAAACGACCAAAACCACCTAAGGAAAAGCCACCCAAACCAAAACAAGCAACAAACAATGACATTGCAGCCAGATTATATGCGATTCATATTGCTGAACCAGAACTGAAATTAGAAGATATTGTAGAAAAATACCTTCAAAAAGAATTCCCGGAGAGAACATTCACTTGGTTAGGATTAA
This sequence comes from Candidatus Micrarchaeia archaeon, assembly GCA_041666445.1. Classification (GTDB taxonomy): domain Archaea; phylum Micrarchaeota; class Micrarchaeia; order Anstonellales; family Bilamarchaeaceae; genus JBAYGV01. The sequence goes on from JBAYGV010000057.1 coordinate 2,017, forward strand.
GGCAATTAATTTCCCGTAAAATCAGGCCAGACCATCCAGATGTTTGTATAAAAAGCAGACCAAACCAAGGACCATATACTCGGAAAGAAGAGGGTAGAAAAAATATACCATATGGCACAGGACCAAAAATCGCGGCCATCGGAATAGAGATTCTGCGGGCTGCACCAGAAACATGCGCTGAAGACATTATTGGCCAACTTCCGAGCGAATTGCGACCGGATTTGATTACCCCCAATTCATTACGGGGTTTGATTATCACATACCGTTCTGAAGCAGATTCAAATGTGATTCTTCATCTCCGCCCTAAGGAAAAACAATTACCGCAACCAGATAATCCAGCAATCGGTTCTTCTAACGATTCCTCTCAATAAATAAGCAGAAAGCAGCTCAGCCTATTTATCTCCTCATGATTGATGGAAGCTCTGAGGTTCCATCTCGGAAATACCTTGTGTCATCATCGCCGCAATACTGTTTATATATGGAAACGATAAATATTCTTCCTATGCAGCCAGAAATCCAGAACGCATGGAAAAAGACCTGCTCAATCATCTTTGGAGAGGAAATCGGCCAGATTGAGGATTATGAGGAATGGCTAAAAGGAATGATTGACCCGCCCCAGCTAATGAAATCGCATATTTCCGGAAAAGAAGTTGCCGTTGGAATAAGAGAATACGCACCGGATTCGAAATTCATCGGAATGGAAGAAATTGATTACGGAAAGAAGTTCGAAAAGCTGGATATAAACGAAATAAAAGATATTGACTCTTTGGTTGAAGCGCTATCCGATAGGTTTGATTATTGCGGAAATATCGTACTTGGAAACTCGATTAATGTTGAAAGAAGCACGAATATTTCGGACTGCTCTTACGCCTATGATGTTGCGCAGTTCAGGGATTCAAAATTCCTTGCCCATTGCACAGTCGGGCGGGTTTGCAGCCATATTTTCGGGGTTTACGGGCCGGGAGACAGCGAATTCTGCATAAGGTGCACCCAGACCTACCAGGATAGGAGATGCTTTGAGCTCTGGATGAGCCAGAACTGCTCGGACTGCTATTATATTTACAATTTGGATGGATGCTCTAATTGCATTTTTTCGTTTAATTTAAGAAATAAAAGAAATTGCATTGGAAACCTTGAAATAGATAGGGAGAAGTATGCCAGCATACGCAACAAGTTGGTTGGAGAGATAAGGGAAGAACTGAAGAAGAACAAGAAGCTGCCTTCGCTCATAGATATTGTTGAAAGCGGGAAATTCGTACCGCCCCCGAAAATAAAAATAAATGAAAAGCAAGATGCAACGGACGTAGCCCCGATAGAACGCGAGTTCTCAAAAACAACTGAGATTTTGTTTGGAAAAAAACTGGCCAAAATGGAAGATTATTCTGACTGGTTATATACGCACGCCCATAGAATAACCGAAATTAAATCCGCCGTAAGCGGAAAAACCATCAGAACTAATATGTACGTCATTTTCCAGAAAGGATTGCCGGATAAAAGAGTGGTTGATGTTGAAGAGGCTCTTGAGCTCGGAAGGATACTAAAAATGGCGGAGAAAGATGTGGAATCGCTGAGCCTGAAAAACGCAAGCGAAAGGATATCCAAGCTTGCCTATTTCAATGCGGAATTCAACGAAGGGAAAAATGACAACATGGTTGAATGCACGTTGTCCATAGACTGCTCGAACTGCTATCGTGCGTCTGCAACCGTCCGCTCGAAATTCTGCGGGTGCGGGATGTGGCCCACAAGCTGCGAGAATTGCTTTGGGTTTGACAGCATATTTTTCTCGAATTTTTCAATGAACTGCTACCATTCCGTAAAATTAATGCGCTGTTTTGAGATGGACAACTGCAGGGATTGCGCAGATTCAATGTTCTGCCATAACTGTGAAGGATTGAGCAACTGCATGTTTTGTTTTAATGTGAAATCGAAAAGATACGCTATCGGAAACGTCGAAGTCAGTCGTGACGAATACGCCAGGATCAAAAAAATAGTAATGGACGAAATTGGGAAAAAGCTGGAAAAGGACAATAAAATTGAATGGAGCATTTACAATATAGGCAGCCGAAAATAGGCAATGTTCACAATTTATAACAAACATTCAAAAGAACGGAACGGGACAGCTAACAAATATCTTTTTAAAAGCCCCCCAACTATAATCATTAAACCTGATTCAAATCAGCGAGGTATCAACTATGTCAGAAAAAACTATTGACACAATCGTGGAAGGCGGAAAGGCAACTCCAGGCCCGCCATTGGGGCCAGCACTCGGGCCATTGGGCGTAAACGCAGGCCAGGTAATCGCAAAAATAAACGAGGCGACAAAGGACTTCTCCGGGATGAAAGTTCCTGTAAAGGTAATTGTCAACACGGTAGACAAGTCATTCAAGGTCGAAGTCGGAAGCCCGCCAACTGCGGAAATAATCAAAAAAGAAGCCAAGGTTGCGAAGGGAAGCGGAACAAAGGAAAAAGTCGGAAACCTTACGCTTGCGGCCGCAATAAAAATCGGGAAGCAAAAGAAAACCACTTCGCTTGGAAAATCATTGAAGGATGTAGTCAAGGAAGTTCTTGGAACATGCGTAAGCATGGGAATAAACGTTGATGGCAAAGACGCGCGGGATGTAATAAAGGAGTTGAATGAAAAGAAGCACGACTCCATGCTCGCGGGTTAAATAATGAGATACGACTGCAACGTTACGCCTTTTGGTTTTCTTTTCCTCTTTTCTTTCATCCTTCTTTCATCTTTCTCATTCTCCTCATTTTTCTGGACTACTTCGCTCAGCCTTTCGCAGCAAAATGAAAACGCAATAACCAGCCAACCGCTAGTAATGGGCACGAACATAATTGTTGCATCACAGCAGGGTTATCTTTATTCGCTGGCATCCCTTACCGGAAACCAAATTTGGTCCAAGCAAATTGGCGGATATCTTACCCAGCCAGTTTTATTCGACGACTTGATCGTAGTCGGAAGCTCTAACGGCATAATAATTGCACTTAAAAAAGACGGGACAGAAAAATGGAATGTAAGCATTAACGGGTCCGTATACGGGCTAACGGTTTCAGACAAGGTATACGCAACGACCAAAAACGGAGTTTATGCCATAGGAAAATCCGGAAGCTCGGATTTGATATATAATACAAGCAGCACGAAATATACGGCGCCTGCCTCAGACGAAAACGTAGTTGTTTTTGCAATAGATAGGAATCTTGTTGAAATAAACAAAAATGGAAAGGAAATATGGAATAGGGAAATTGCAAACTTTTGGGAATCCGCCCCGGTAATAGACAACAATGTCATTTTCATAGGCGCGCTTGACGACAGCATGTATGCGATACAAAAATCCGATGGCTCGCAGATTTGGAGATTCGCAACTAATGGATGGGTGCTTTCAACTGCGAAAGTTGATGGAAGTTCAGTTTATTTTGGAAGCAATGATGGAAATATATATTCCGTAGGGATATTTGATGGAAAATTGAAATGGAGATATCAGACGAACGGAGCGATAGAAGGAACCCCCGCAATAGCAATATTGGCAGGGCAAAAGATAGTTTTAGCTGGGAGCAATGATAACAATATATACGCAATTGATAGCGAAAACGGAAACCTGCTTTTCAGTAAAAAAGTGAAGAGCTGGGTTTACAGCCCGATAGCGATTGGAAAATCAGTAATTTTTGGATCCCATGACGGAAATGTCTATTCGCTCTCTGCAGAAAGGGCATGCATGATAGAAACGCCAGTTCCTGATTCTAAAGTTTCATACAGGGAAGTAACCATTGGTGGAAAAGTATTTTCAGAATATGAAAGCCCGGACGTATACGTAAGAATAAACGGAGCGGACTGGCAAAAGGCTGAAACTGCCAATGAAAGCTGGGCCTATCTTTTCGACCCGAGCAAATACGAACTTGGAATAATACAAATCGAATGCAAGGCAAGCGATGCCGGCGGGGAAGAAAATGAGCCCTATACGCTAATCAGCATTGTAAGGACTGAAAATGAAGCCATTGACCAGATACGAATTGAAGCGCCGGCATCAGTAAAGGATGGGGAAGAGTTCACCATAACGGCCAGCGACAACGGAGGAGCGGCGCTCCAGACTTTTGAAGTTGAATTCC
>JBAYGV010000058.1:0-6122 GCA_041666445.1 Candidatus Micrarchaeia archaeon
AAACGCAGTTCCGCAGAGGATATAAATGCCAATGCTGCCACATCACCATACTGCCCTGATGCCGAATAACTGCCACGAAAGGGATCAACAGATACCAGCACTGTTTTAGGGCCAACAAAAGATTTGTCCCCCCTCTGCAATATTTTAAGTTCGTGTGCTGACCTGCAACTAAAGGCACGTTCTATCAATCCGTTTACCCCGGGTATTGACTTGCTTCCTTGTTCCAGTAAAATGACTTGCGGTGGCATGAAATTATATCAAAACAAACTATTTAAAAAGAATACCTGCTTGGGATGCGTTGAAAAGAATTTCTGTAAATGCGTGCTGCTGAGACGGGCATAATAATTTAAATTTACAACACCTAGTACCATCATGCTCGGCAAACTACGTTCAATCGCAGAAGAGAATAAGACGATTCTTTGTTTTGGAATTGACCCGGTTCTGGAAAAAATTGAAAAATCCGGAAGCAAGGCGGAAAACGCAACAGGAACGCTTGAAGAGCAGATTTCGGATTATTATTGCGATATTACGGATGAACTGATTAACGAAAACCAAATTTCAGCCATAAAGCCAAATTATGCCTATTTTGCACAGTATGGATTTGAAGGGCTGAAAGCGCTTAAGCTGGTTATGGAAGAGTATTCCGGAAAATTGCCGATTATTCTTGATGGGAAACGCGGGGATATCGGGCGCTCGAGCGACGCTTACGCCCGGGAAGTTTTCGATTTTTGGGGAGCGGATGCAACCACCGTCTCGCCTTATATGGGCTCTGACTCCGTGAAACCGTTCGTAAAAGATGGAAAAATTGTCTACATGCTCTGCAGGACAAGCAATGAAGGGGCAAAGGATTTCCAGGAGCTTAAAGTTGGAAAAAAACCGCTCTATGAACACGTTGCGGCAAAGGCAGCAGAATGGAAAACCGGGCTTGTTGTTGGGGCAACAAGCGATTCGATAAAGAAAATCTTGAAGATTACAGGTGGAAAAAACGTGCCACTTTTGATTCCGGGAGTTGGAGCGCAGGGAGGGGACTTGGAATTGGTTCTCAAAGCGATAAAAAACGAATTGCCAATCCACCGGATAAACGCTTCTTCTTCGATAGCATTCGCTTACGAAAAGAAAGGCGGGAACCCGGTTAAGGCTGCATTGGCTGAAGCGAAGTCATTAAATGAAAAGATAGGAAAATTCTTTTAGTTTTTGATGATTATCGTTTTATTTTTTCCTATTTCCAACAAGCCATCCAGCAATGCTTATTATGGATATTGCAACGGCCAGCAGCAGCGGCTTCATTACGTAATCCTGCGCCCATAAGGTAAGCGGGGAAATAATTGATTTTGCTGCCGAAACCATTTCCTGGGAAAAATTAGGCTGGGATGCCAAGCTTTGAGACAAGCCATTTGCTATGGCCGGGGCAGACAACCAAACTATTCCAAGAGAAATCAGGGACAGAACAGAAATTATCCCGGAATAAAAGAAAAACCTCCCAAAGAAAGTTGATGAATCGAAAAGGTAAATTGAAACTGTGGAAAACAGGAGCAGGAGTATGAATGCAAAAAATAGGAGAAGCTGCACTGTGCGCAAGAATTCCAGCTGGGGGGCAATTGAAGAAAGCGCGGAATCGGTTCCAGATTTCAATGCATAGCCTGAGACGTGCTCGCTAAGCCCTGCCGTATCATTTATTGCACCGGCATTAACCAGCTGGCAGGTATCTTTTGGGATTAAATCCGTAGATTGCCCTTGGGTAGAACTAAGCATTTGCATTTCAGGGTCAGAAAGGCAATAGGCTGCAATCTGGTCGAAATCTATGGAAGAAAAGCCGGCTTCATCAGTATTCATGGACTGGGCAGCAATGGGGGCAAGGGCCGTAATAATGGTTGATTGTAAAGTTTTAAGTTCGCCTTCAAGAAAGTAGAGGGTAAATGAGACAAAAAGCGCAGTTAGCGCCATTAACAGGAAAACGAATCCTAATGCCTTCAAAAGAAAACTTTTTATGTCTGCCATGCTAGAGAGATTGGATGGCAAAAATTATAAGCGCTCTCTGGAAGCCGAAAAAGCATTCGCATAAGGGAGAAAACGGAAAACTGTTCATGATTGGCGGAAGCAGGCAGTATCACGGAGCCCCGGTGTTTTCGCTTTTGGCGGCAAGAAGATTTGTGGATTTGCCGTATTTCTACCCGGGAGAGCAGGATTCCGGATTGATTGCTTCAGTAAAGAAAAACGTCCCGGAAGCGATAGTGATAAGTAAGCTGGATGGAATAAAAAACTGTGATTGCACGCTTTTCGGAATCGGGCTTGGAAAAGCGAACGCAGACTTCCGGAAAATAGTGAAAAACTCGAAACGCATCGTTATTGACGGGGACGGGCTTAGGCAAATAAACGGAAATTGGAAAATACTTTCCGGAAAAACAATAATTACCCCGCACGAAGGCGAATTCAAATATTTGTTTGGGGCGAGCGGGACGAAAGCAAACGTAATAAAGATGGCGGACAAGTATGGAGTCGTGATTTTAAAGAAAGACCCGAACGGGGACATCATTACGGATGGGCGAACGGTCCGGATTAACAAAATCCACAATCAAGGCATGACGAAAGGCGGAACAGGAGATGTGCTTTCCGGATTATGCGCTGCTTTGTTTTGCAAAAATGATGCAATGGCTTCGGCTTACATGGCTGCAAAGATTAATGGTTTGGCTGGAAACAGGCTGAAGAAAAAGTTCGGCTATAATTTTTCAGCAACAGATTTGGCAAATGAAGTTGCGATGGCAGCTAGACACTGATTAGCAACATACTGATTATTTTTTCCAGCATCCGACATTGTAAATATCCATCTCGCAGAACTTGTTTTTCCTAAGCTCGCCAGCAACATAACCCAGCAGCACTTTTTTCACTGCTGCAAACTTCTCAGGACCGACTTCCACGTTTCCAACAGCATAGCGCAAGGATTTTGCATTGAAGCAGAATAAACAATTGCTCAGGCTCTCGGAATTATGGCAGAAATAGCTGTCGCTCGAATTTATGCACCCGTCAACCTCGAAACAGCGGGTTACATTTACCGAATTATAGACATGAATGCAGAACTTAGAACGCGGGCTCCCGTGGCAGCCGAACATATTCTCAGAATAGAGCGTATAGTTGGAATAGGCGCAATTCTTTATTTTCAGGTAAAGGTCTTCACCATAGTAAAGGTTTATGCCCCCGCCCGCACCGCTGCACTTTTCAACGTTCTGATATTCCCCATAGCGGAAATCACCGCAAAAATAGGAAACCGGCTTGATTAGCCGTTCGGAAATGTCAGAAATTGAAACGCTGGCCGTTGCGTTCGTAAAATCCTCGGGCTTGAATGGGGAAATATTTACCTTTTCCATGTCTGCCATTGCAACTACACGTTTAGTCGTAAATACAGTCTTCCGGAAACTTAGCGGTGGGTTAACCCAAACTTCCTTGCCACTAACTTTTGAATATAATGGATAGGGTAATGGAACCCTTCTTCCAAGCCATTTGCCATGCTCGTCAATGCCATTGAGTTCTATCCCGAACAGGAGTTTTGTTGTTTCCGAAAATTTTCTTTCCAGTTCTTCAATCATCATAATCCCGGTTAAGTATGTCTATTATGCACAAATCCATGCACTTCTTGCGCTTCAGCTCGTCAGCCATTTCAGATAGCAATTTCTTCTTCAGCGAGGCGTACTGTTCTTTTGGCAACTGGACATTTCCAATCCTGTTCCGTACGTTCCGCAAATTGAACGAGAACATGCAGTCCTGCGCCCCAGTCAGGTTGTAGGTGAAATAGCAATCCGAACTGCCAACAGTAAGCGAACATTCAAAGCACCGTTTCAGAGTGTTATTGTAAAAGCAGCGCATGAGATAGGAAGATTCGCCAGAGGACGAGCACCCGAAAACATATTCCGGCTCGTTCATCAAATAGGAGGCATAGACGAACTTGCCTTTAATGATGAGCGAGGAGTCGTGGACCTGATAGCCATCACTCACATTGTCTGAGTTGAAAACCGAATCCGAGTTTCCGAGAACCTTATTTCCGCTATAAACAAGCCGCTCGCCAACCGCTTCCATGAGAGAATTAATATCCTTGATGTTGTTCACATCCAAAGGTTTGGACATCTCCCTTGCCTGGTATTCGCTTGCTTCCTTGTTGTAATCGAAAAACCGGGCGGATTTGCAATATTGTTCAGAAGTGAGCATTATCGGACTGTTCGAATAGATTGATTTGCCCTGCTTTCCAACCAATCCTTCACGCAAGTAAGCGTCAAAATCAGCAAGCTCGCCTATCTCCTGGCCAAAAAGAAGCTTGGATGTTGTTTTGAACGCACCGTTAATATCCATGAGATCACGAAAATAGTAATTAAATTATCACCCCCAATTATTTAAACCAATAAGCGCCATATCCAATAGTATGGACTTTCAAAGCTTATTGCTTGGCGCATTGATGGCCGCAATTGCCACTTCAATCGGCGCATTTGCAATCATACTCTTCAAGATAAAATGCAAGGAAGGATATTCCAAATTATTGGCATTCGCTGCAGGAGTTATGGGATTCTCGGCAGTGGAAATGTTTGCCCAATCGCATGCCCTCTCAGGGGATATTACGGCAGTAACCGGGCTGGCCATAGGAATTGTTGTATTGTTTTTGGCTGAAAAAAGCATACCCCACATGCACAGGCTGGTAAAAAAAGTTGAAATAGAAAAATCAAAGAAAAAAGCAGCACTCATCGCAGGAGCGATAACCATCCACAATGTTCCGGAAGGGTTTGCCATAGCTGCAGCATTTGCAGGCTCAAACCCGCTCGGATGGCTAGTTGCAACTTCAATTGCAATTCAGGATGTGCCGGAGGGGTTCATGGTTGCCGCCCCATTGGTCTGCTACGGAATGAAACAGAAAAGGGCAATACAATTCGGTATTTTTTCTGGTGTTGTTGAATTTTTCGGGGCGATGGTTGGGTTTGCATTTCTTAGCCTGGTTTCTGCTTTAGGGCCTATTGCTCTTGCATTCTCTTCAGGGGCAATGGCGTATGTTGTCCTGGTCGAAATAATGCCGGATGCAATTAGGGGAGGAAAAGAAAGGGAAGCTAGCATTTCATTCATATTGGGAGCTATTGTTGCCTTTGCATTGGCAACGTTGCTCGGAGTAACCCAATAATGCGATGAATTTGCACGTTAACCGCGCGGCATGGCCAACTCAATTGTTTATAATATTTTACAAGGCTGATAATAGCATGGAAAACGTAAAGGATTTGAGGATTGGAGATTCGATTTCAAGCTCAACAGGATTTCAGGCAACCCAGATTGGGCGGGCAGTTGAAATAATCAAAAAAATGAAGAAGGAAAAGGCGCTTACATTTCTCTCGTTCACATCCAATATGGCTGCAACCGGATTGCGCGGGCTATTTGCTGAATTGTGCGAACGGAAATTAGTAGACGTGATTATTACGGCTGGTGGTTCTCTTGACCATGACCTGATTCGCGCATATGCATATTATCCAATCGGAGATTTCTTCATGGATGATTTGGAGCTTCACCATAAGGGAATTAACCGGCTCGGGAATGTTTTGATTCCAAACGAAAGGTACGAACTGCTCGAGCAGAAAATAAAGCCGGTTTTTGAAAAGCTTTATTCTGGAAAGAGCGGACCAGTAGTCGCACCAAGCGAGATTGCCCAGGGGATTGGCGCCAGCATTGATGCAAAGCATGGAAAAAACTCGTTCCTTTACTGGTCAGCGAAGAACCACATCCCAGTGTTCTGCCCGGGGATAACAGATTCCGCTATCGGATTACAAACCTATTTCTTCAAGCAAAACGCCAAGCGAAAGGATTTCGGGATTGACGTAACCAAGGACATGAAAACGCTTGCACAGCTGGTTCTTGACGCGGATAAAACTGGAGGAATTGTTCTTGGCGGCGGGATTTCAAAGCATCACACTATTGGCGTAAATATTTTGCGTGGCGGGCTGGATTACGCGGTTTACGTAACGACATCATCGCCTTGGGACGGTTCATTGTCCGGAGCAAGAACGCAGGAGGCAGTCTCATGGGGAAAGATTAATGAAAAAGCGAATTATGTAACTATAGATGGGGATGCGACGGTTGTTGTTCCGATACTATTAAGAAAT
>JBAYGV010000059.1:0-6008 GCA_041666445.1 Candidatus Micrarchaeia archaeon
ATAAAATGGGATGACATTGGCGGGATGGAAATGATAAAGAGGGAAATCCAGGAAGCGGTTGAGCTCCCGTTGAAACACCCCGAGGTTTTCGAATCCATTGGCATAAGGCCGGTAAAAGGAATTCTGCTTTATGGCCCGCCTGGAACTGGAAAAACTCTGCTTGCAAAAGCAGTCGCAACCGAATCCGAAGCGAACTTCATTGCAATCAGCGGTGCGCAGGTCCTTAGCAAATGGGTTGGAGATTCCGAGAAAGCGGTCCGTGAGCTGTTCAGGCGCGCAAGGATGGCAGCCCCATGCATAATTTTCATTGATGAGATAGATGCAATCGCCCCTGCAAGAAGAGGGGGCGGCGAGGAAGGCAACAACGTTGCCGAGCGTGTGGTTGACACATTGCTTACAGAAATGGACGGCCTTAAATCATTGAAGCACGTGGTAGTCATTGCAGCAACCAATCGTCCTGATATGCTTGACGCAGCGCTTATGCGGGGAGGAAGGTTCGACCGTTCTGTTGAAGTTGGCCTTCCGGATGAAAAATCCCGTTCGCAAATATTCAAAATTCATACCAAGAAAATGCCCCTTGACGGAGTCAAGCTTGAGGAATTGGCAAGGGTTACTGCCGGCTATACTGGAGCGGATATAGAAAACCTTTGCAGGGAAGCAGGAATGTTTGCAATCAGGGAAAACGTGAAAAAGGTCACGGCTAAGCACTTCGCAGGGGCAATGAAAAACATCATGCCAACAATACGAAGGGAAGACATGGAAAGCGTTGAAAAGTTCAAAAGCATGACCAATTCCATGTACCGGTAAAATGGTAGCTAGAAATAAGAAGGAAATACGGAGGGAATAAGAAGGTTGCCGGGGCATTATCTTCCACAGTTACATTAGATATGGTGAACAATTATGCAGATTATGAGATTCCTTAAGCTATTCGCAGTTGCAGTAGTCATTTCGCTGGTTGCATTTGCAGTAATGCCCGATGCGGGAATTATGTTCCTATTGAAAGCAATTGCGCTTGGATTAGCGCTTTCCATTGCCATAACCGTATTCTATCCATCCGTTCGGGGAATAAAGGCCGGAGACTCTGTTTCCGTTGTTTCCAATTCGTTCGCTCCCACCATATTTGGAAAGGGAGGAATCGTAATGAACACTGGAAGGGTGAACAACGAAGTGCGCATACGGCTCGATAACGGGAGGGAAGCAGTTGGCGTAGTTGAAAGCTATGAAGGGCTTTTTTCGCTTCCAAGAGTAAGATTGGTTTACGAGGAAAAATTAGTTGAGTGAAGGGGCAGTAGCTGCCAAGGCTCAGTTGTTGGTTGATTATCATGGACTATAATATGCAAAATCCATTTTCCATAAGCAAGGATGAGGCAACCCAGATTGGAATTTCCGTAGTTGCAATCGCATTGGCATTTGCTTTAGCATTTCCGCCATCTCCGCTTGACCTTATAAAATACCCGAAAGAATTCATTTCCTTCTTTTTCGTTTCGCTGGTAACTATTGGTTCTGGTTTCATACTTCATGAAATGGCGCACAAAATTACTGCCATCCATTACGGAGCATGGGCAAGGTTCCAGATGTGGACCCAAGGATTAATCTTAATGCTGGTATTTGCCATATTCGGTTTCCTTTTTGCGGCCCCGGGTGCGGTCTATATTTACTCAAATAATATTACGCGAAGGGAGAACGGAATAATTTCGGTTGCAGGGCCAGTTACAAACTTATTGCTCGTCTTGATATTTGCAGTCCTTGCCCTATCCGCCCCGGTTTATATTCCGTTTACGTTTGCAAACGGAGAATTGAACGTTTGGGCGCTTGGCGCGCAGCTAAACTTAATTCTTGCAATATTCAACATGCTTCCGATGTTTCCGCTGGATGGCAGCAAGGTTTTTGCCTGGAACAAGCTTGTTTGGGTTGCAGTTGTTGCGCTTTGCTTTGGGATTGGCGCAATTCTAATCTCCCCGCAAGCAATGATGAGCTATGTTTTCCTGATGGTAATCGCATTCGTATTTTCCAGCTTTTTATTCAGGGGGCGGACAATGTGATAGCTATGAGGGGCGCGGAAGCGGTCGTATCCGAATCGAAAATAATTGGAATTCCAGTTGTCATCAAGGATAGGATTCCGAAAACCTACCGCGTTAAGCAGCTTGATGTAAAGTTGCGCACCGAACGGACAAAGCGTGAAGCAAGGCTTCTGAACAAGGCAAAATCCATAGGAGTTCCCTGTCCAACCGTTCTTGAAGTTTCAGAATTCAAGATTGCAATGACCAAAATAAACGGAAAGCGCCCGGATTTATTGAGAAACAAGAAAATTGCAAAGGTGGCCGGGCAATATCTTGCGAAACTGCACTCTGCCGATATAATTCACGGGGATTACACTCCCGCAAACCTGATTGAAACACGTTCTGGCCTTTTCGTTATTGATTTTGGATTAGGGTTCAATTCATTCGATATCGAAGATAAGGCGGTTGATATTCTTACGATGCTGAAAGCGATTCCGGAAGGGGCGCAAAAGGCGTTCGTTGCCGGATATGCGAAATATACAAAAGCAAAATCCGTGCTGAACAGGGTTGAAGAAGTAAAGAAAAGGGCACGGTACGTGCAAAGCTAGGTTGTTGGGTAGTAGCTGGTAGGCAGTAGCCTGTAGGTTGTTGGTATGTTTCCCGAACTTGAAAAATCCTGGAAAAGCACATGCAAAATCCTTCTTGGCGAGGAAATCGGCCAGATGGAAGAATATGCAAAATGGCTCGAAAAGTATATCAATCCCGTCAGCTTCAAAAAATCCGAGATTTCCGGGAAAGACGTTATCATCTCTTCTGAAAAATTCTGCAAAGGCGCAAAATTCATCGGGCACGAAGAAGTAGGCAAGTATCTGGCGGGAATCGGGCGCTCTAAATTTGACATAAATGCCCTGAAAGATTTGGATTCTGCAGTTGAAGCATTGCAGGAGCGAGCCTATTATGTTGGGAATGTCGTTCTCGGGAATTCGAACCCAATTGAATCTGTTAATCGATGCGTGAATTCTTCTTTTGTCTATAAATCCCAGGATGTTTACGATTGCAAATTCGTTGCGTACAGTTCTGTTTTGCGTTTTGCAGAGTACATTTTCGGAGGGAGCGCCATAGGAAGGGAAAGCAAATACAACATAAAAACTTTTGAAACATTCAAGAATGTCCGTTGCATGGAGACCATAAGGAATTACGCGGTTTCCGATTGCTATTTTACTGGAAGCCTGGAAAATTGTTCCAATTGCTTTTTTTCCTTCAACCTGAGGAATAAGCATTATACTATTGGAAATCATCAGTTTTCCCAGCAGGACTATCTGAAGCTCAAGGCAAAGCTGCTAGAAGATATTCGCGAGACATTGAAGCAGAAGAAAACGCTTCCATCAATTATCGACATCGTAAATGGTGATTCTTCTGGAAGCTAAAATTGATGAAATCGAGCGGGCATTCCAAAATACTTCAGAATTATTGCTCGGAAAAAGGCTTTCCAACTTGCCGGAATACAAGGAATGGCTTTTTGAAAACGTTGATCGTTCGATTAAAGTTAACTCTCAGGTAAGCCGTAATTCGATCTATATGCCGAATATTGCCTTCTTTTCTGCAATAAAACGGAATATGGTTACTCTGGAAGAATCGGTTGAGCTTGGGAAAAAGGAAGTTGGGGAGCAAACCGCAAGTTCGGTTACTCTTGCCAACGCATCTGGAAAGCTCAAGGAAATAAAATACGTGACTTCGGACGTAATAGTAGGGCAGAACTTGGACTTGCGCGAAACATCTACGTGTATGGGCTCCCAGCATTGCCTTGACGGGTGCTGGTACATTTACAGCAAATGCGATGCCTATTGTTTCTGGCCAAGCGAATCCGAATATTCCTTTGGCTGCCAGTTCATATGCAACTCAAAATTCTGCATAAAATGCTATAGTTCAGTTAATCTTACCCGCTGCTTTGAAGTCAACGACTCGCACAATTCAAGCGACTGCTATTTCTGCAACAACGTGGAAAATCTCCAGAACTGCATGTTTTGCTTCAACGTCAAATCCCTGAAATATGCGATTGGGAACGTTGAAGTCGGGAGAGAAAAGTTTTTTGAGATAAAAAATAGATTGATGAACGAAGTCGCATCAAAACTTGAAAAAGACAAAAGGCTGGATTTGAACATCTATAACTTCGGATGCTTTGGAAAGTAAGCGTTTCACTCTCTTATCCCGCGAATAAACTACTATTTATAAACGTTTTCCCACATATTAAACCGTATGGATCAGATACGACAGATGCGTCCATCCCAAATTACTATTGCACAAGGTCAATTTAATTTCTTAAGGAAAGAGCTATTGGATACGCATGGTTTTTCTGATGGTTCTTCAGACTCCAGTGCCACTTTTAAATTTTCTAGACCCACTAGGCACGATGGGGCAGTATTGTATACATTATCCTTTGAAGGCCAGATAAAACGTCTTGCTTCGTTGGAAACTTGCTATTTTCTAGGGGTAAATTTATCAGTTCATGATGCTCCGGTTTTTTTAGATCGCGTTTTCGAAGGCAAACTGGTTAATCGGTTTATTGACGAAACTGCCTTAGCCATGGTTCCAAAGCTAGACTTAGATTTGTTGATGAGGCGAGCAACACAAATACGCCGTATAATTGAATTGATTTCTGAACAGATGACAGATGGCCATCAGCTTAATATAATTGCTCGTGACGCTCTGGCAGTATTAAGATTCGCTGATGAAGTTGAGGCCAGGTTTGCAAGGCTAGTTCCTGCTGACAATTTATTTTATGCGGAAGTCCAGCCACATGCCAGTTCGATTCCGTTCGCATTGAAAACTGCAGCCGAACAAAAACTTAAGCAATTGGTTGATTTGGTTCGTGCTAATGCCAACATTGACGCTGTTTTGGATTACCTTGCCGACAAGCCGCCCGAGCCTTTGAAAGGGGAGCCTGCAGCTGTAAGAGTTGCTTAATCGGGTAATCTCCAATGGATTTTGAAACCTTTAAGCAATTGCATGTCCAACTCTCGCAAATGTTGGGCGTAGTCCCTCCTTCGGATTTTTGGAATTCTGAATCTGCGAGATTTCTTGAAGAAAGCAGTTCTAATCTTAAGAATGATTCGGTTATGGTCTGGTATTCTGATCTAATTTCTAGGGCTATTCTCACCCTGGAAAGATTGTCTTCTGCAGATGCTTCAGTTCATCGCCATGCAGGTGTATTTGTAAAACAACTAAGAGAAACAATTTCCAATCCTAACTTGCATGATTTGCGCCAGTTAGAGCTTCCGGAACGGAAATTGCGAAGGCTTATTTCAGGAAAAAGCAATAGTGATTATTCTTCATTCGAACTAAGAATAAGAGGCTATTCTGTTTCGGAAAAATGCCTTGGCGGATGCACGGAAACTTGTGCATTGGGAGCAACTGGTTCCGATCCGCAAATGCCATGGGGGCTTTTTGATGCTGTGACATCCCATCCAGACATACTTTCTGATATTTTTTGCCCAGTGCATCTTGGGGATGGGGAAGCCCTGCTCTACAACCAAAATGGGCGAAAACTATTTGATGTTGTTGACCGATTGGTTCGCGTCTGTGGCTATGCTGCTGAAATAACTACTCCTGGGCTAATTCCTCAAAATCGGGAACTTGGCTTGGAGTTTTTACGTTCGCTGGAAAAGCTTGGGGCATACTCCTCTGACTTTTCCATTTATCTTAGCTTTAATCTATATTTCGGATTTATAAGAAATGAAAATGATATCAGAAGATATATTCAATGCGTTCTGGAAACGATAGAAGCAATATCCCGTACTAACTGTAAATTATACTGCATAGTAATGAGCGATGCTAGCAATGAGGCGCAAACCGATGCTGCCTATTCTCAGGTAGAACCTGCGTTGCTTGCCTACCCTAGTTTCAAAGCGCCGGATAAATTTCAAGGAGGGAAGAGGAATCCAAATGCAATCGGTTTTGCTGTTGGGTCTCCAAAAGCCAATGATATTTCAGAGTGTGGATGTTATCGAA
>JBAYGV010000060.1:0-5990 GCA_041666445.1 Candidatus Micrarchaeia archaeon
ACAAAGAATATGAACATGTCCGCAAGGATAATTGGAATTCGCATAAGGAATAGGTCCAAATTCATGCTTGAAGAAATCGCCTGCGGCAAAACAAGAAAAGAAAGGTATGGGATTGCAAGCGTAAAGAGCATTGTTGTTGGATAGGGAAATGCTTTGGCCATTCCAACTTCGACAAAATGCTGGTAGGGGTTCTGGAATCCGGATTCCACAAAATATTTCACGAACGGGACAAACCCGTCAACCATGAGGTTGGATGCAAAAAGGAACGAAAAAATTATTTTCAGGAGCAGTATTGCGATGAACAGTTTTCCATAAAATACTTTCGGGATTTTGAAATCGAATTTTGAAAGGACCGGAATGGAAACCATATCATCAGCTGCATGAGCAAAAATTATAACTGGCTATCATAGGTTCTTCATTGTTTTAAAATGTTCCAGAAGCAGCCTGAAATCATGATGGCTGACGTGGATGTTCATGACCCCGTATTTTTTTGCCCATTGGATTTCGCGGTCAAGGTCATCCCCGATTACTACGACTTCCTCTTTTGTGCAGCCAAGCTTTTTGAGGGCAAGCGAAAAAATAGGGTCATGCGGCTTGTCCTTTCCAGCTTCTTCAGAGGTTATCACAAAGTCCACATGGTCTTTTATCCCAAGGCGCAGCATTTTCCTGAATTGGATAGGTGCCGTAAGGTCTGTAATTACCGCGATTTTTATCCCAATTTTGCGCAGATGGTCGAAAAAATCAATTACGCCAGGATTAAGCTTCATCTTTTCCATGAATGACTCCCAAAATAAATCATAGGCTTCATGGGTAAGCGCAAGGTCAGTTTTCCCCTTAAGCGATTCTATGGTTTTTTGAAGATAGAGAAAACGGGAATGGGATGCTGCAGTCTCGCCCAAATGCGCCTTTACTTCCTTCCTTGCAGCATGGAACGCACGCGTTATTTCCTCTTCAGACTTGTTGAAAACGGATGAAAGCTTTTTTGCCACCTGCGTATTTGCAAAATCATTGCATACGCTATAATCATAGACCGTATGGTCCAAATCAAACAGTGCTGCCTTGATTTCTGCCATGATTAAACCTTCTCGCCCTGGCTTTTGAACCATTCGACGGTGCTTCCAAGCCCCTGCTCCAAAGAGTATTTTGGCTCAAACCCAAGCAATTTCCTTGCCTTTGAAATGTCAGCAACCGAGCGCGCTATGTCCCCGACCCGTTCCGGGCCGTGCAGCGCTTCAATGGCCGTGCCTGCGATTACGTTTATGCTCTTTACCAGCTCCTTCAGGCTAGTTTCCTTTCCAGTAGCGACATTTATTACTTCTCCAGCTGCCTTTGTACTTTTCATTGCAAGCAAGTTTGCCCGCACAACATCCGCAACATAGATAAAATCCCGCGTCTGGTTGCCATCCCCATAAATCATTGGCTGTTCGCCATCAATGATTTTTTTCATGAAAATCGATATTACGCCGGAATATTCAGAACTTGGGCTCTGCCTTGGGCCATAGACGTTGAAATAGCGCAAGCACACCGATTTCAGCTTGTCGGTTTCATAATATTTCCTGGACATCAGCTCATCCATCAGCTTTGATTCGCCATAGGGCGATGACGGCTTTGGCGGCATATCCTCAAGTTTAGGAAGCATGGGATCGTTCCCGTAAATGTTGGCGGATGACGCAAGAACTAGTTTTTTTACCTTGAATTTTACCGCCGCGTTAAGCAGGAGCTTTGTTCCTTTGATATTGATGTCCCAGGTCTTTACTGGATTTTTTATGGAATCGACTACGGATGTTTGCGCAGCTTCGTGGAAAATGTAGTCCATCCCTTTTACTGCAGAATCTACAGTTTCCTTATCGCTTATATCCCCGCGCATAAGCTCTATTTTTCCGTCAAGATGCCCGATATTTTCCAGGCTGCCGGTTGAAAAATCATCAAGCACGCGAACAGAGTGGTTTGCAGCGACAAGCGCATCAACTATATGCGAGCCAATGAAGCCAGCTCCGCCAGTTACTAAATATTTAGACATTCCGCTTCACCCTAGGCATTTGATTTCACCCTCATCAGTCTCTTTGCGAATTTAGTGAACGATTCCGGCAGGCTAGCACGCCTGCATATGGCAGCGACCATCTCGCTGTCTTCTGCTTCAAAGCTCCGAGTCAATGATAAGAAAAGGAAGTACAATCCAGTGGCAATTGCAAATAAGACCCCAAGCATTGCCAGTTTTATGGATTTTTGGAGCAGGATGTTTACCATTGAATTTTCAACAAATTCTATCTTGGGCAAAAGCGCCATGGCATCGATTATGCTCCCCCTCAAGAGGAATAGCAATGCAAGCGCAAGCATGCCCGCAAATACCGGCACCACGAATTTTTTAGAGAATCCGAATCCGGCAATCTTCCTGCAATAATAGACGTTGATCACCGTTACTGCAAGGAAAGCAACTGCAGAAGCAATCGCAGCCCCATTTATCCCATAGGCAGGTATGAGCACCCAGTTCAGGCAGGCATTTATTGCTATGGCGACTATTGCGGCAATTAGTTCCACCCGGACAATCCTTCTTGATGCAAGTATCATCCCGTGGACATAGCTAAGCGAGCGAACGAACATGCCTATTGAAAAAATTACAAGAACCAGCGCTCCGGAAGAATAGGAAATCCCATAAAACATTTGGAGGATATCTTCGGGGAACGCAATGAAAAGGATGGTTAGCGGGATAGTAAGGAAAATTATCCACCTTACGGAATCAGTAGACAGCTTTTCGCTTTCCCCTTTTTTCCCAGCCCCGTGCATTTCGGATATTATCGGGAGGAAAATGGCAGTTACCGCGCTCGGGAACAGGGACGTAACGGTAGCCAAAGAAATTGCAATGCTGTAAACTGCAATCTGAATCGTAGATGTTTCCGATGGCATAAGCATGCCAATCATCATGCGGTCTAGGTAAGTTGCAACGCTCCAAAACGTAGTTACGATGGCAAGAGTTATCCCGAACGGGACAATCTCCTTCATCAGCTTTATCTGCCCGCTTAAATCCAGATGCAAGCTTTCAATTTTCGCCTTTTCCAGCCCTTTCTGGACATAAAGGAACGAAATAAGAGTTGCAACCAGATAGGATAATACAAATGAAACGCAAAGCACGGCCATATTCGCCCCAAACAAAACAAGCAGGATGACCATAAGGGCAAGCTTAATCGCGCTTTGGAGATTAAGCATCATGTTATTTTCCTTTATCATCTTCAGGCTAGTTATGAACCCGCTATTGATAACGAGCATTACTATGAAAACAAGGAAAGCCGCCATTGCCTGCAACGGAAGCACAAGGTCAGGATTTTTGAAAAAAGATGCGATAGGGACAGAACAGGCAAACAAAATAACTCCAAGTGCAAGCGAAAGTATGCCAACCCACCAATAGGAGACTTTCAAAAGCGCGTAGGCCTTGTTTTTCTCGCCTTTCCCAATATAATATGGAACATACCTGCCCAAGGCAGAACTTATCCCAAGGTCCCCGAATATCTGGATGGAATACATTATGCTCAATGCAAGATAAAACGTCCCGACATCATTCTGGGCAAAAAACCTAGCGACGAATATAGTATATATAAAGGATAGGAGTTTCAGTGCAACCGTTCCCGTAAGCCCCCAAAAAGTCCCTCTGACAATTGTTTTGTGGTCTTGGGAAACTACCTGTTCTTTGCTTTGTTCCTTTGGTTGCGGCATAATCCTCATGCTAAATCTGTTTTTTATAGTTAAAAACCTTCCTTTCCAGAGCGTGGCATGGCCCGAGGCAGATATTTATATAACAAAACGATGAATCAAACTAATAGTGTTGGGGATAAATATGCAAATAATTGCCCATAGGGGATTTTGGAGGCAAAAAAACGAGCAGAACAGCCAGGAAGCGCTGCTTGGTGCGATTGAACATGGGTGGGGGATTGAAACAGACATAAACCACCTTAACGGAACGCTCGTAATTTCGCATGACGTGCCGGATGGAACGGCAAAATGCCTTTCTTTTGAAAAATTAATCTTGGCAACTATGGGAAACAAAAAATCGGACGGAGTCGTGCTTGCGCTAAACATAAAGGCCGACGGGCTCGAACGCAAGATTATCGATGCATTTTCCAAAATAGGACGAAAGCCAAAAAACTTTTTCTTCTTTGACATGAACGCCCCGACGCACGCCGCCTTTTCCCGCGTTTTTGAAAAAGAGTGCATTTCAACGCGAATCAGCGATATTGAGCCGGAACCCGTCCTTTACGAAAAAAGCGGATGGGTATGGGTGGACGGATTTGAAAAAGACTGGAACGATTCGGAAAGGATAGGCAAATTCCTCAAGGATGGCAAACGGGTGGTTTTTGTTTCTCCCGAACTCCAGAAAAGGGATAAAGCCAAATTTTGGAATTTTGCAAAGCAATTCGCTAAAAACCCCAACGTATGCATCTGCACTGATTTCCCTGAGGAAGCGGATAGATTTTTCAACGGGTGAACGCCAGGGTAAATACTATTTAAAATAGTGCGCACATTATTCAACTTCAGTTTCTAATTGATACAATACGAATCGGTGTTCTTATGAAAGTTCTTGTAACCGGCGGTGCTGGGCTTGTAGGGACGGAATCCTGCAAGCTGTTTGCCTCTGAAGGATGGGAAGTGGTGAGCGTTGACAATTATTCGCGCGCAAAGATTTTCGGGAAGGACGCCGAGACAAAAGGCAACATCGATGCAACGCGGAAGGAGTATAATATAGAGCATCATGAAATGGACATCCGTGACGAAAAGATGGGAGAGCTCGTAAAGGGGGTTGACGCCGTGGTGCATACTGCAGCGCAGCCGTCGCACCCGCGCTCGATAGAAATCCCGATGGAGGATTTCCAAATCAATGCCTATGGCACGCTGTGCATGCTGGAAGCAGTGCGCAAGAACAACAAAGACGTCCCATTCGTATTCTGCTCGACAAACAAGGTTTATGGAGAAGCGCCGAACTATTTTTCATACAAGAAAGTTGGAAAAAGGCTTGAGCCGCTTGACCCTTCCCTTTGTGACGGGTTTGATGAATCGCTCAGGATAGACAGGATGATGCACACCCCATTCGGGGTTTCGAAAGTCGCTGCAGATTTATATTGCCAAGAATACGCCCACCTCTATGGCCTTAAAACAGGCGTGTTCAGGATGGGCTGCATAACCGGCGGGGCGGCAAAGGCCGTTGAAATGCACAACTGGGAACCCTTCTTTATCAAAAAGGCAATGACTGGTGAAGAGCTTACTATTTTTGGGCACGACGGCTACCAGGTCCGAGACGTAATCCATGCCGCAGACTTGGCAAAGCTTTTCCTTGAGTTCGTTAAAGCGCCGCGCCCGGGGCATGCATATAATATCGGGGGCGCCCGTGGAAATTCAATATCCCTTCTCGAATCCATTGACCTTATTGAAAAAGTGACCGGAAAGAAAATGAAATACAAGTTCGGCCCGGAAAGGGAAGCCGACCATATCTGGTGGATTTCCAACATTTCAAAGGCCAGATTGCATTACCCGAAATGGGACATACGCATTGGCCTGGAAGAAGTATTCACGGATATCTATGAAGCGCTTGGGGGTAAGGCTTGATGGGAAAGATATCAACCGTAATTGGAGTAATTGGGGTTGTGAAAAATTGGCCCACCTATCTTCTTGAATATGCAGGAGTGCTTGCACCTGCAGAACGGATTTATGAATTGAAAAACGGGCTTAAGATTGCAACCCGACCAAAAACAGGAGACAGGAGCACGATAAACGAAATTTTCATACACAACCTTTATCCCTACAAATTCAAAAAAGACGATATAGTCGTGGATATCGGGGCGCATATTGGAATATTTACTATATTTGCAGCTTCCCACGCTGCCAAAGTTTTTTCCTATGAACCAGATCCAGGAAATTTTGCACAGCTAAAGAAAAATCTCTCGATTAACCACTTGCCGGACGCAGCCGCATTCAACATAGGAGTAGCCGGAAAATCCGGCAAA
>JBAYGV010000061.1:0-5987 GCA_041666445.1 Candidatus Micrarchaeia archaeon
TCCGCAATTCGCTTATTGAAGGCGGAAGCGCTCCGGCAAGCTTTACAATCCCCGGAATTTTCATTGCCTCTTCTCTCGGAAGGCTGTAAATTTTCAGCTCAATATCTTTTGCCAATTCTTCGTTCGCCTTTGCAACCATTGAATCGAAGAGCTCGCGGTCGAATTTTTCAAAATTAAAATCAAAACGAACTTTGTCTTCTTCAAGCTGGTTTCCGGTTATCAAAACCCCTGCTTCCCGATTCATTATCGAGCCAAGCACATGGGACGCGGTATGCGAACGCATTAATTTATAGCGCCGTTCCCAGTTCAGGATGCATTTTACTTTCTCGCCAACTGCCAGCCCTTCCCGTTCCATTTCATGGATGATTTTCCCATCTTTTTTGGAAACGTTTAAAATCGCGAACTCCCCGCCCGTACCAATCAATTTTCCGTTATCATTCGGCTGTCCCCCTCCGCGAGGATAAAATAGATTAATGTCAAGAACGATTTCCTTTCCGTTTGCTTCAATTACGGTTGCGTCGCATTCCTTCAAATATGAATCAGTCAGATAAAGAGTGTTTGCCATGGATTTATTCCATTCAGAAAGGTATATATTCATTGATTGAGCAGGTTGAACAGGTGAAGTTTATGGCGCAAGCATTCAAACCAGAAGAGCAGGAAAAACCAAAAGGCCCGAATTTGATGGGAATGACTGTCGCGAGGGAATCATTTACTGAAGTCCAGCAACTTTGTTTCCAGATGTGCAATGGAGCTGCAAAGGCGTTTGACGGTCCGGCAGACAGATATTTGAAAGGTTAGGTGAATCTATGCCTGAAAAATCCAACGAAGAGCTTAAGCAGATGGCCAGGGACTGGAAAAAATCAAAGATACGCACAATTTCTAATTCATTAAAAAACTTCAAGAATGCTGAAGTCCAGTTTGCCTATGACAAGGATGGAAAGATATATAGCGTTATGGCAAATTTGGAAGGCCAGCCGCTTGTGCTTACCTTGAAGATAAGCCAAAAAAGAATGGAAATGATGCTTACTGACAAGAATGGTTCTCTTTTGGAACACGTTTATCAGGAAGGAAACGTAATGAACTTCACCAAAAACTACTGATTTTCATGCCAATCGAAAAAATAAACGCTGCTAAAGGCGCACTTGAGTATGTAAATGACGGGATGTGCTTAGGTTTGGGCACTGGAACTACCGTCAGGGAATTCATACCGTTGCTGGCAAAAAAAATAAAGGATGAAAAACTGAAAATAACTGCCATATGCACCTCCTATGATACGCGTTTATTGGCCTACGAGCATGGAATATTCGTTATCGAGCCGCAGGAATCAGGCAACATCGATTTGGCAATTGATGGTGCAGATATCGCAACCAAAAAAGCATTATTGAAAGGAGGGGGAGGCGCATTAACAAGGGAAAAAATAGTCGCCTATGCAGCAAAGGAGTTCCTTGTAATCATTGACGAATCAAAGCTGAAAGACGAGCTGGAAGGCAACGTGGTAATCGAGGCATTGCCATTCGCAGTTCCATTGGTTATCAAAGAATTGAAAAAAATCTCTCCCGGAGTCAAAGTCCGGTTCGGGGACAGGAAAGTCGGGCCGGTAATCTCTGACAATGGCAATTTCCTATTGGACTGGGAAGTAAAGATAAAGAATCCGAAAGAAATGGAAGAAAAGCTGAATGCAATCCCCGGAATAGTCGAAAATGGCATATTTACCAAATTCTCAAAAATAATAATCGGAACCAAAACTGGATGCAGGGAACTTTAGATGACCGTTGTCCCGGAAAACATAAAGAGCGAACTTAAGACTCCTCTTGGCAGGATTGGAAAGCCAGAAGAATTGCCCGAATTAGCAAAGAAATTAAAGATTATTTCTGTTGGTGACATATCCACCCTAAAATGCATTGAAGCAGGAGTAATCCCGTTTATCGCAGTCTATGACCTTATTTTCATGCGCAAGCCGCTCGACCAGCAAAGAAGGCAACTCCTATCCGAAACGTTTCCGAACGCATTGCGCGCCTCTAATCCGCCTGGAGAAATAACTTGTTCGTTTGTCGATGCTGCAAAATCAATAATAAAAACAGGCGGTGCAATCCAAGTCGATGGGGAAGAAGACCTTACCGCACTAGTTCTGGTTGCGTTATCCGATTCAAAATCATTGGTTATCTATGGCCAGCCACACCAGGGCATGGTATTCATTGAACCTAATTTAAAAACTAAAAATAAGGCAAAGGAAATATTGAAGGAACTAAAATTGCTGTAATCCCCTTTAGGGCGCAACTAGTCTCCTCCAGATCCTTTGGTAAGGTAGAATAGGGACGTGAAAATGCAGACCGCTGCCACCACGCCTACTCCGACCACCGTCATAAATTCATCGTCTGGCCTTAAATCCTGCCAGAAGATGGCGAGTCCAGCTCCGCCTATTATTGCGAGTATCGCGGAACCGACTTTTACGATTGTGCTTGCCATATTTATTCCAAGGTTGGCGCTGGGCTTGCTGCGCTTCCAATTCCTTTTGTGACTACGATTACGTCTTCGAGGGACTTGACATTCTTGTACATGACGCTCTTTTCCCTTAAGATTTTCTTTGCCTCTTCCTTTGACGCTGGCAATTGCTCAATGAGTATCCTTGAGACCTCTCCAGTTTCGACATCCACTATGAAGTCCTGGGCGTTCCCCAAAAATTTACCGCTGTCGGTAAATATGTCCATGCCGTACATTCTTGAAAGCTTTGTTGTCATCTGATCACCTACTATTTGACTGCACTTCTATATCCAATAAAATATATAAACATTTGTAGGGGGAGTTGGCAGTCACCAGCAACCCGAAAACCAACGCCAAATCCAGCTAATTTTTTAATAGCATGCCTCCCAATTACCTTCATGGCTTCTTTTCAGGACATACTTTCAAAAAAATCCATTTTCAAAGATGTTTCCATACTATCGCCGCACTATGTCCCAAGCCATTTGCCATTTCGGGAAGTGCAAATAAAAGAAATTATGGAAACTGTTTCCCCGGCGTTGAAATCCCAAAAGCCGAAAAACCTTTTTATCTACGGAAAAACCGGGACCGGGAAAACCTGCTCTGTAAAGCATGTGATGGACCAATTCAATGCCGAGGATGGAAGTTCGGTAATGACTTACATTAATTGCAGGATATACAATTCGCGCTATAGGATATTCCAGAAAATAATGAAGCAGTTTGTTCCGGAATTGGACAAATCCGGTTTTGGTTTGCCCTACCTTTATGAAAAGCTCATCGAGGAAATCAAGAAAGGAAAGCAATTCGTAATCGTCCTTGATGAAATCGATATGGTGAAGGATTTGGATGAGCTGGTTTATACCCTTACCCGGGTTAATGACGAATCCAAAGCCGGCGGCGTATCCATAATCGGAATCTCTAACAAGCTTTCTTTCAAGAATGAGCTTGACCCGAGAAGCAGAAGCAGCCTTTACGAATCCGAAATAATATTTCCATCATATACGTCCACCCAGCTTCAGCATATACTCGACCAACGAATTGGAATTGGCTTTGAAAAGGATACGGTTGAGCCGTCTGCAGTCAACCTTGCGGCTGCAATTACTGCCCAGGAGTGCGGGGATGCGCGCTATGCATTGAAGCTCATACTAAGCGCTGGTGAAATTGCGCAACATTCCGGAAAGATGAGGGTAACCGATGAAGAAGTTGAGCTTGCAAGAAAAAGAGTGGAGCTTGACCTTGCCGCAGAAGCAATTGCGCTTTTACCGGATAACTTGAAAATTGCGCTTTATGCCATAGCATCGCTTACACAGAATGGCTCGAAATACTCCCGCTTGGACGGAGTGGAAGAAGGATTCTTGTTTTCCGGCGAGGTTTATGAGGAATATGCCCGCGTTTCTTTGGTTTTGCACAAAAAGCCAAGGAGCGTCCGCTGGTACCGTGAATATTTGAATGATTTGGAAATGCTGGGGCTGATTACTTCTACAATGAGCGGGAGAGGAATCCGCGGGCAGACAACTTTGATTAAGTTGGGTTATCCTGCGGCAGATATCTCAGGATTATTGAAAAGGACGCTGAATATAGAATAGGATTCGAATTAATTGCCTAAACTTTATTTTACTGTAAAACTATCCCGCCCTTATCAGAGTATTCGTCTGCCCAGACTACTATTGTTTTGCCCCGCCTGTACTGCAATGCATTTCGTAAGAATGCTAAGTCCTCTAGATTATGCATCATTATCCTGCCCGCTTCCCTTATCGAACCGTGTGCATGTGAGCTGAAGCATCTTCCATGCCAACCCCGTGCTGAATCTATTATTGCACCGCACCTTATGATTTCACCAACTGAAGTCGGGGTGTGATTCGTTATTATAAGCGGTTCATTTTTTTTGGTTAAAATAGCTTCCAAATCCCTGTCTCCGGAATCCGGAGCATAGACGTACTTTCTGAATTTGAGGATTCCAGAGCCAACTACCTGCCCAAAGCCATTTGTTTCCCAAATTGTTTTGCCAGGTGGTTTTTCTGTCCTGTTCCAATTATGTTCGTCAATTTGGGTTACTGCAAAAATCCCGTTGACGATATCTACTGAATTTATTTCAAAATATATGTCCGAACCGACTTCTCCTGCAATTCTTAGCATCCCTCCAAGTGCTTTCATTATTCCATTTTTAATCGCCTGCTTGCTTGGAAGGCAATTAAATCTTATCAGGGTGGGAACCATATTCGTGTCCTCTTCCCTAAATTCACCTTTGAGTGCGTCAAAAGTTTTTAATCTCCATCTATCGTTAAATTCTAAGAAAAATCCATCCATGCCTGTTTTATATGGATACGCGTCTTGTTGTACTCCGCCCCCAAATCCATTGCCTATGGTGATGCTAATTGTTCCTTCTTGTTTTAATGTTAATCCTGCTATAGAAACTATCGGGCCGTAGGTGTCCTTCCTGACCCTGGACCTGCCTATTTCATCCCCAAAATTTTCTCCAGCCGCCTGCATGAACATAATCCCTATTCCGGTTGGCCAGCCTTTTATTTTTCTGAATATATCTGCATTTTCCGCGAATTGGCTTCCAATAACTGCCTTTACGAATCTAACAAACTGCTCGAATTCGCCTTTTTTTCCAATGATCGCTGTTGGATAGCTTTCGTATAGTCCGATTCCTTTTGCGCTCCGTTCATCCGACCTTATGAACAACAAGCGGTTTTTGAACGAGTTATAAATTGAACGTAAAATTTCCAGTTCGTGCTTGTCAAATTTAATATCCGCAATGCTCCTTTCTTTTGTGGTTGGCTCGTTGTTATCTCCTATCCATCCTGCCCTCTTCAAAGCCGGCATGAAAAATTCTATTGGCAGCGATTGGTATGGCGGAATAATCAGGTTCGGATGCTTTTCTATCGCATCTTTGAATTGTTCGAGTCTTCGAGTCTTGCCACCGCATGTGCCCTCTCCTATTTTTTTGGTGGCTATCCCTCCTAGCTCTAAAATAAGTTTACCTGCCGGTGGCATGTGATTATATATGGAAGAATAGTTTTATAAACGGCAATTCCCGCCAGCAGGTTACAGCATCGCCTTTATCCTGTCCAATTTTGGTTTCACAACAAGCATGCAATATGGCTGGAACGGGTTCTTTTCGAAATAATTCCTGTGCTTTTCTTCAGCCTTGTAGAATATATTGAGTTTCTTGACTTCAGTAACTATGGGTTTTTCATAGTTCTTCGCGATCTTGTTCAAAACCGAGCCAATAGCCTTCTTCTGTGCCTCTTTCGTATAAAGTATTAGCGAGCGATATTGCGAGCCGACATCATTTCCCTGCTTATTTATGCTAGTCGGGTCATGCATGGAAAAGAAAATTTTAAGTATTTTCTCAAGCTTAACTTTTTTCGGGTCGAAAACTACTTCGGTTACTTCTGCATGGCCGGTGTTCCCATTGCATATCTGCTCGTAGGTCGGGTTTTTCGTAGTCCCGCCAGCATAACCCGGGGAAGTGAATAGCACGCCATCGACAAGCTTGAAAA
>JBAYGV010000062.1:0-5983 GCA_041666445.1 Candidatus Micrarchaeia archaeon
ATCCTGGCACCATGAGGATTTTCGAAAAAATGGTCCAACATTGCATCAAAACGTTTATCAGTTAGTTGCGCATCGTCATAGATGTAATATTTAACTCCGTCTAAATAGGAAATTGATGGACCACCCGAATCCGTAGATTTGCGCCCTAATTCCGGATACCTACCTGAAGCCATGCCAAAGGAGTCGCCACAGAATAATTGATCGTCAATTACTAAACCGGCGCCAAGCCATTCTGCTACAACTCCCATGGCAAGATGGGATTTCCCTGTCCCTGGAGTTCCGTGTAAATAAACCCCCGCAGGTTCAACGTATGTCTCTGGCAGTCCTATGAGCCTAATCAATTGCTCCAATGCAGCGGCCTGAATATCCGTAGAGATATCATAGTTTTGTAAAAAACTTCCGGCAAGTTTCGGGTCGGTCAGGAAAACGGATGTCAGCGTACCTCCTGAATACATCCACTGAGTTGTCCGCACTAACGCAATCGCAAGACTGAGCAGATTCGCTTCGGTTGGTTCGTGCAAAGTAAATAATGTCAAATGAACTTTGTCTTCATTTTTGCTCAACGGCCTATTAGAAAAATGGGGATAAACTTTTTCTGGCAAAAGGTTACGGCTTACATCACAACCTAATTTTTCCACAATCTTGCCTAAAACACTTGGTGGGAGAACCATGCCGGAATAGCCCGTAGGTTGTTCCATAAAAATAACTCCGTTGCCAAACCTAGGATTATTATAGAGTATCCCAAGTATCCCGTCGCTGGGAGTTAGGGGCAATTTTTTTGCGCCCTCGGCTCCATGAAATCCTTTAGATGCCCATGTTGCTTTAGAATACAATTCTGGCAATTCTCCGTAAACCCTAGAAGGAAACGAAAATGGCTGCCGATCTCGGTTGCAGGAAAAAAGGTCAAACATCCTTCGTTTGTCTGATGCCCGGATTTCCATAAAACTTGGAACATGATAGAGCTGAGAGATAAAACCACCAAAAAAATATATGATAAATAACATTTATAAACGTGGGAGACGGGCAAATAATAAGTGATGGCTGAGCAATATATCTAGTACATTCCCGCCAGCTTTCCAATCAAAAAGAATACTCCCATCCCGAAAGCAATGGGCGGAATAGCAGGCAATACAACTTTCTTATTAAAGAATAAGTATAGAAAAATCCCAAGCGCCACGAGCGCACCTAAGAATACAAACAGCGATGCAACCGGGCTAACTGGAATAAGCGCAACCTCAAGCATTACCGGGACGATAATATCCCCAGTCCCCAAATCCATCCGTCTTTCCCGCTTCAATTCTGGAATATACTTCTTGCTCGTAATCGTAAACGAAACATTCCGCTTCATCATGTAATCCGCAAACTCTACCATGTGTTTCGTCTTGAAAACCGCGATGTAATCGTAAACTGCAAGAAGCGCAATAAGAATTACTAGAGGCATTAATCCAATCGAACTCCCGAAAAGCGCACCAACCCCCGCAGAAGCAAGGATGGCAGAAACATTCTTGAAACGGTCATCCAATTGCTTAAGTCCTGCAAGAATCAAGCCCAATGAACCGGCAATCATCATGCTTTCCAGGTAGGGAAAGAATAACCTTAAGAGGGAATAGAAAACAATTGATGACGTAGTCGCTATGAGAGCCGTTTCGAGAAGCATGAATAGGAAATCATTTCGAATATGCCTTATGAAAATTAGCATTATCACTGCACCAATAAGCATGAATCCGAACATGTAGACCCCGTCAAAAAGGTCGTTGCCGGATGCAGGAACGGAAAGCTCATGAAAAGCAGGGTTGAAGGGAATGTCTGAAATTAGGACAAGCCCGCTGAAAAAACCAAGAGCTTGGGCTATGGCAAATAAAAAAAGTATTTCAAGGATAATCTTATTCATGGACTGGAATTAGGATGAAGCGGAATTTAAACCTGCGTTCCATTGTTTTTGGGCTATCTTCTTTCCCCAACCAGCTTGATATGCCCATGCTCCTTTTCGTAAATTTCCCCCTTCTTCAATAATTCGGAAATTATCCTCCTTGCAGTCTGCTCGTCAATACCATAGGATGGCGCAACTTCAATTACCTTCTCGATTTCTGCGCTGTCCTGAGCCTTCAGCATCTCGCGGATTATGTCCATTATCACGTCGTACTTCTGAAGCTTTTCCCTTTCCGATTTCGGCTTTCCGGTGGCAACTGTGTCAACATCGAAAACCCCCGTAGCCTTATCGGTCATTATCTGCTTCATCATATATTTCATTAAATTTATCGAAACGTCCGCATCCTTTGCTTCCACCGATGGGCTCATCCGCAATTTCGCATTTGCTTCCGCAAGCCGGACAAGGCCTTCCAAGTATCTTGGAGTAATTGTAACTGAACCGATATCCTTGCCCATTCTTCTCATGTCAACGTAAAACTCTTTTATTTTTTCAAGCGCAGCAGTGCTTAGCCTTGGAAAACAGGTTCTTCGGATATAAGCGATATATTTCCTTAAGAATTCCTTGTCAATTGCAGGCTGTGCTTCTTCAAGGAATATGCCCATGTGTGTTGAAAGAATATGCTGGGCAAGCCTTGCATCCTTTTCCGGGTCAAGAACGTCAACAATCGGGAAAATCAAGTCGAAACGGGAAAGCAACGTGGGCGGGACATCGAACTGGTCTGCAAGATTTTTGTTCTGGTCAAATCGGCCGTATTTCGGGTTTGCAGCCGCGATAATCGAGCATTTTGCCCTGAACTGCGCAACCAACCCCGCTTTTGCAATGGAAACTTTCTGGCTTTCCATTACTTCATGCAATGCGGCCCGGTCTTCTTCATCAATCTTGTCGAATTCGTCTATTCCAGCTAGACCTCCCGAAGCGAGAACTAATGCACCTGCTTTTAGCGTCCAGCCGCCTTCGCCAAGCTCGTCTTTTTCTGCTGCGACTGTCAAACCAACACCGGAAACTGTTTTACCGCTAACGTAAATGCTTTTCGGGGCGATTTCTGCAGATTGTTGCAAAAATCTCGTTTTAGCCAAACCCGGATCACCAATCATCAATAAATGAATATCATCCCTTATGGCTGCACCGCCTTTCATGGTCTTTCCTCGCGTTCCACCGAACAATTGGAGAACCATTGCCTGCTTTACTTCATCATGGCCATAGATAGCGGGGGCAACTGAAGAGATTAATATTTGCTCTAGGTTTGGATTTTTGGAGAATTCAAGAATTCTTTTTTCATCTTCCTTTGAAATGTCAATTTCTTCGAAATCCCGTTTCATGCTCTTGATGTGGTTGACGTCCACGTAACGGGTGTAAATCATGTCCTGCTTGTTTCTGATTTTCAATGGAAGCCTTAACCGCATTACCCCGGAAATTTCTACATTTTCACCCGGGATTAGCGAGTTTACCAAATCATCTTCCATTAACAATTCAATTCTTGCCGCCGGAGCGCCGCCACGGACCCGTTCTAGCAATTCCTGCACTTCCGCCCTTTGGATATCCATGTATTTGCTTTCTTCCTCCATCTGGCGCAAAGCGAACTTTTTGCAAGACGGGCATTTCTTTGGGGCCACGAAATTTTTCGTGACTACCACGCGCATTTCTTCCTCGCACATTTCGCATTGGTAAACTGCAAGCTTTACCCTGTGCATCACTTCTGCTCGCTTGGTTACTATGCCCCTGAAATAGACCAATTCGCCGATTTTCTTTGAGGTTATATCCTCGATTAAAAGTTCTTCCCCTGCAATGTTGAAAAAACGGACCCTTGGCTCGAATAGCCCTCCGCCGGGCAATGACATATTCAATTGAACGATGGCTTTTTCCGCAGCTTCGATAACTGCATCGGGGGCCTTGATTAGCTTGTCTGCCAGTTCTGCATCGAATTTTTCCAAATCCTGGTAATCTACCTGAATATTGCGCTTGGTAGGGTAAACTAGAAGTAGCTCGTCTAACTTTGATTTATAGACTTGAGTGAAGAAATCGTTGAATAACGAGATGATAGGGGTTATGTCAATCTTTTCCATATAACCGCCAGAAGTAGTTTCACTTATGGAGTGAAATTGTTAGATGGAAGAATTTAAAAAAGAAGCGCAGGTAAACAAAACATGGTCACGAATAACACTACTAAAAAAGCTATTTTATTGATTATTGACGGGTTAGGGGATTTACCTACTCCCAAGACTGCGCTTCAGGCTGCTAAAAAGCCGAATCTGGACAAATTAGCGGCGGGCGGAGTGACTGGATTAATGAGCACTATTACTAGAGGGGTGGTTCCGGGAAGCGATACCAGCCATTTGCAATTGTTTGGCTATGAACCGAGAAAATATTATTCTGGGCGCGGACCGCTTGAAGCGCTTGGAGTTGGAATAAAGCTTCAGGAAGGGGATATTGCGTTTAGGGCTAATTTCGCAACCGTTGATTCTAACCTTAAGATAATTGATAGGCGGGCGGGAAGGATTGAGACTTCAATCGGAAAGGCGCTTGAACGGGAAGTAGGGATGCAGATTGAAGACGTCCAAGTGATATTCAAAAGTTCGGTAGAACATCGGGGCGCTTTGGTTTTACGCGGAGCGGGATTGAGTGCGGAAATAAGTTCCACTGACCCGCACGGGCCCGGAAGCGTAATGGAATGCAAGCCGGATTTTGAAAGCCCCGAGACAGTGAAAACGGCACGAATTGTGAATACTTTTACCAAATTGGTTTTTGGACGATTGGACAGGCATCCGATGAATAAAGGAAGGAAATTGCCTGCAAATATGATATTGCTTCGTGGAGCAGGAAGCTACAAAACCGTTCCGAGCGTACTTGAACGATTCGGGGTTAAAGCAGCTTGCGTTGCTGGCGGAGCGTTGTATAAAGGAGTTGCCCACTACGTTGGAATGGACGTAATTGATGTTGTTGGCGCGACCGGGACGAAGAATACTGATTTAAAGGCTAAAGGAATTGGAGCGGTTCGAGCGCTTTCTAACCATGATTTCGTATTCGTGCATGTAAAGGCATGCGACAGCTTTGGCCATGACGGGGATTGCAAAGGAAAGGCAGGAATGATTGGAAGGATTGACAAAGAATTGATTCCGATTCTTTTGAAAACTGGCGCTTATTTGGTGATTACTGGGGACCATTCCACCCCTTGTTCTAGGAAAGGGCATTCCGGACATGAGATTCCAGTAATTGTTTACGGAAAAGATGAACGGAAGGATGGCGTGAAGAAGTTTGATGAGATTTCCTGCATGGACGGAGGATTAGGGCACCTTCGCGGGCGGGATATAATGCCGATAATTCTGAACATGCTTGAGAAGTCGCAGATGTATGGAAGTTAACTCCACAAGAATGGAAAAATGAGAGAGCTGTGGAGTTAACTACTGGAAGATGATAAATTCAATCAACAAAAACTACTCCCGCCTTTTGGGTCAATTCGTTTGCCCAAAGGTAGAAATTAACCTTACCACGAACAGCCTCTGCATTTTCTACATTAATTACTGGAATGCCCAGCTCCCTGAACACTCCGGCAGTATGTGGGCTAAATGGCTGCTCGCCATGCGAACGGAGATCAAGAATTCCAGCCGCATGTTCGTAAACATAGAAATTCTCTGGCTTTAGTTCAACTGGAGTATCTGGATAGGAGACCGTTGTAGCCAAACGCCCGGCCATTCCTACAATAAAATCGTCCAACTCGCCCCGCACAGAAATAGCATTGTAATCTCCTTGGCAAAACACCACTCCGCTCCCGATTACCCAATTGCCTCTACTATGCTTATTTTGGATGAGAGGCACTTGCCTTCCATCCGGAATCTTTACTTCCGGCCAAGCATGCGGGCTAATCTGTGTTAGGAATAAATCCGAACCAAATTTACTCCTTACCTGGCCTTCAAAATATAAGTCTTTTCCTGCAATCCTTGCCATATCCGTCATTCGCTCTGCAACCAGTTCTAGTTCTTCTTTCAAACCAAACATGCACATTGGAAAATGGCCAAACAAATGTCCGTCGGTTAGATCGCGGAATTCGGTTTCGCC
>JBAYGV010000063.1:0-5982 GCA_041666445.1 Candidatus Micrarchaeia archaeon
AAATCGTCCAAAGCTGGAAAACCAAATCTACGGGAGATATTTCGCTCTATCGCTATGTGGTTTATTTTATTGGGCTATTGATGTGGGTTGGCTATGGCTATCTCGTAGGAAACGGCCCGATAATGGTAATGAACGCGGTAGGATTGTTGTTGGCGGGTTCTATTTTATATCTGAAATTGAAGTATGGGTAGCGTTTCGTTCGAGTTGTCGTTCTATTTTTAAACTGTTGTATCAAATATTATATTATGGGTTATCTTCAACTTATTGGCAGTATCGATCATGCAAAACGAGTTGCAAGTTCCTACGGTTTTAAGAAAACTGCCGGCGCGCTCGAGACCCTTGCAAATAGGGTTGGGGCGCATTCAACGCAAAAAGATTATCCTACTACCTATCGCACGTGGTTAGATAATGACCAGGAAGTAATTAGGGCAGAACTTGGTTACGAACTCAAATTGTTTACTGAAAGAGTGGCTAGCGCGATTTCTGCGTGCAATGGCAATAATCAATTGCCGGGCGTCATTAGGAAAGTCGCATTGGTGAATGAATATGCTGATACTGGCCAGCTTGTCTATACAATAAAAGAAAGCGAATGGAGGGCTGCAAAAGACGTGGGAAAATTGAGAACATATACTGCAGTTGGCTCGGTTGTAGTTGTTGCCGCAGGGTTTTTATTTCTAGTTTCCAATGCTTTGCTCGGATCTATACTTTTAGGGGTCGGTTTTTTAATTATTTACGGGTTGTCAAAAACATTTGGGTTATACAAAGAACAGCTCAAGATTTTCAATCATACCTTGGCAGATGATTTTCTTGTGAAGCTGGGCCAAGCTGCGTATTCTATTGAAAGAGAAATCAATGCCATGGAGAAGCAGTTAAAAGCATGGATACAAGAAATTAGCATTCCGAATAATGTCGCGAGGATTGCTGCTGAAGTTGAAAAAGAAAACAGATAGCCACTCTTCCGTATTACATCTTCAATTTTCTCCTGAACTTTATGTATGTCGAATAGGTAATGTACTTCTTGTTATCCACATAGCTCTTTGTGCTCGGAGCCTTCCCCTGCTTTTCTTTAATTAAATCAGTAACCGTAAGCGCAAATGAATCGCTTCCAGCCCCGCTTCCAAAAGAAGTGACTAGAATTTTATTTCCAGGCTTTGCTTCATCAAGGACTGCGCTCAATCCGACCATGCTCGCCCCGGAATAGGAATTTCCAACCATCGGGGTTAACAGCCCCACTTTCAGTTTCTCAGCCGGAATTCCCAACTTTTTCGCCACATCAAGCGGGAATTTTGCGTTTGGCTGGTGAAATACTACATAGGTAAAATCATCAAGCTTCATTCCTGTTTTTTCAAGCAATCCTTTTGTTGCGCTTGTCACGTGCTTGAAATAAGCTGGTGCGCCAGTAAATCGTCCGCCATGGCTTGGGTAATCTGCTCCCTGCCTTCTCCAGAAATCCGGAGTGTCTGTAGTAAATGAAAACGTAGCATCCAAGGTAGCAACAGATTCCTTATCCGGGCCAATAATCATTGCTGCGCCCCCGCTTCCTGCCGAATATTCAAGGGCATCTCCCGGCCTTCCCTGCGCCGTATCCGCTCCAATGCTCATTCCGTAATCAATCATTTTTGAGCCAACCATTCCCATGCACATCTGGATTCCTGCAGTGCCAGCCTTGCATGCGAATTCCAAATCCGCTGCCGTTAGATTAGGGGTTGCGCCTATTGCCTCTGCAACAATCGTTGCCGTAGGCTTTACTGCGTAAGGGTGGCTTTCGCTTCCGACATAGAGCGCGCCAAGTTTTTTCGAACTTATGCCCGCCCGTGCAATCGCGTTCTTTGCTGCTTCAACCGCAATCGTTGCCGCATCTTCATCGACGCCTCCAACAGCCTTTTCCTTTATTCCAAGTCCGTTTTCAATCCTTCCCGGGTCTTCTCCCCATACGGCTGCGATTTCCGATGTTTTTATCCTATAAATTGGAATATATGCTCCATAACCAACGATACCTGTCATACAATCACCTTGAGTTGGTTAGATTTGGTCGCGTACCGACCAAACAGATAACCAACGATACCTGTCATAGTAATATCATCAAATAATGTTTTTTGATTCTAACTAGGTAGAATGCAGGATTACTTTGTTTTTCCGCTTTTTTAAACCTATCGAACAGGAATACGGCGGATAGCGTAATTAACGGGCTCCAGCGCCTCCTCCGCCCCCTCCACCGCCGCCGCCAAACCCGCCATGGCTTGACCCGCTGCTCTGGGTTGCCGTAGCAGTTGCAGTTGAAAACGAGTGGCTAATCGCACCAACGTAGATAGCATGGGTCAGGAATAGGGAAGAATTGCTTCTCTCCATTGGAAGTATTACTTTCATTGCTTCCAGCACAACTTTTGAAACCCCGAATGCAGTTGCGTATACCAAATAAAGCTCCCATAAGACTATGGAATCAACTTTCTTTTCTCGCATAAGCGTCATATCGCTTAGGTATCTTTTGAAATTTTTCCATCGTTGCTCTGCAATCCTGCCCTCGTCGCTCCATTTGCCCAATAGCTGCGGCTTTGAAAGGACAATTATGGTTATTAAAATGGATTCAAAGATTAAAAATAATGGCAGCTCACCGCCTAGAGTGCTTGAAAAGAGCCAAGCCCCGATGAATGAAACGATGATCGCTATTCCTGCAGCCAAGCCCATAACTGAATTTGCCTTTCCGTCTATGTATTTTTTATCAGAAAAAGATTTTGCAATCATGGAAGAAAACGTCCGATAGAATAGGGCGTAGGGCCTTGCTTTCCTGTCTTCATCCAAGTCTTCTACAAAAAATATTCCATTGCTCATATTTTGATTTATGAATCCAAGCAGTATTCTCTGGTGCGGCTTAAGCGTTTCCTGGCTAGGCTGATTAGTGGCAGAGCCTAATGAAAATGCAATCCGCTTTTTCCTGCTTGAGCCAAGAAGCCCCTGAACATCTACTTCCTTTTCTTCCATGTTAAGGAATTTTTTCTGTACAAGATAGAGCATCTCCCCGCTTATCGCATCCGGTTTCATCTTCCGTTCTATGAGATATAATGCTTCTGCAGGCGAAAGCTCCCCGGGCGGCTCATGTTCATAGGGCGCAAGGAATTCAAGCTGGGAAAGCGGCTTTTCCCGCCCGTAAATAAGATAAAGCGCAATGAATAGGACTGGCAATGCGATTATTCCGAACCAAAATATCCCCGAATAAATTGCAATCGTGTTTTTCATTCCTTGAATGTATCCGGTTTCCCCGCTTACTATTTGGCTTTTCGTCATGAAATTTGGCGCTTGCCTAAGCCCTGAAAACCATTCTTTTGGCATCAATAAATTTATTTCAAGATAGGTTTCAGCCGGGTGGTTTGGGGAAGTTATCGTTATTGCATTGCTCCCGGCAGTTGCCTTTATCGAATCGCTGACCGGATGGATGAAATAGGTAGTTTCGCTTGCGCTCCCGGGCAAATGAATAGTTGCAACCAAATTGCCTACTCGTTCCTGAGTAGTGTCCCCCCAAACTTTCCAGAAGAATTGCGTGCTATCCTTCTGCGCGAGTATTTCCCCGTTTATTTTGTAATCGAATACGGCGGTTACCTGTTGGTTATGAAAATTTCCCTTGGCTACGAGTTCAAGATATCCTTGATTTATTTGAGTATAAAATGAGCAATCTGCGCCAACACAATAGCCCGATGCATCTGTAATTTGCAAATCTTTCGGTTTCTGGAGATAGAGCTCGGTAAATGAGCCAGATAGCGAATAAGTTACCTTTTCAGTAACGCTTACCGTCCCGTCTGGATTGAGGTAATAATCGACATAAGCGTTGGGGATGGAAAAGCTCTTTGAGCTGGCAGAAAACGCAATGCAGAAAGACAAAGCCAAAATAAGGAAAAATGCAATTTTGTTCATGGGAATGTCTTTCTGTTCAAATATATAATTTTATTGCCGGAACGTTTGCTGTTTTGGCTAGTTCTTGCCAACGAATTACAATTCAACGTAGTCAAACGGCAATTTATCACTAGACATATTCATTGTGCCAAGTCCAGCGTCAACAGAATCAAGAATATCTCTTAATTTTATTGTATTCCTTCCTTCCCGGAAACCCATTGCCCATAGTGCAAACATCGTTTTTCCGGCCTCTTCCTTTCTTCTGGTTAAGTATTTCTCAACATCCGGACCAAACGGGACGTATATTGTCGCAGGTGTTTTTTGCGCTCGCGGGTCTGTTTCCAAAAAGTTAGGCATCTCATCCCGATATACCCCCAGAAGCAATTGGTTTGATGCCATCCGTTCCCCATAAATTCTTCTTAGCAGTATTGCTCTTGCAACCTGTTCCGGATTATGGCTAGCCATATGCACTCTTACTTGCGGAATGTCTGATTTTAATGCAGTGTAAACCAATCTGGCAAGATTTTCGTGCATGGCCGAAAACCCGCCAACATCCGCTTCATCAAGGTAAACCCCGCGTACAAATCTCAGTTCAATCGGAACGCCGCCATTGCTCGAAAATTCCAGCAAATTTTGCAAATCTCTTTCCGTCCTTTGCAAATATGCCTGAAGCGCAAGCCCAATCATTCCCGGGCGGGCGACTGCGCAACGTTTATAGCTATCGAGCGTAGCCTGTACTGCTCCCATTCGTTCCATATCAATCCAGACAAATATTCCACGGTCTGCCAGCGTAGCCGCCATATTTCTCAATGCAGTATGGTCATTTTCGAATTGGCCAGGCCGTATGGCCATTGCCATCTTCAATCCTTCATCCGTTGCAAGCTGGGCAACAACATCTCCAACAGCTAGAGTTTTTCTTATCCGTTCGCTTTTAGTTCCAGAGCCGTTTCCAGCCTCTCCTAGCAAATCAAGAATTACTGGCATGCTGCGTGCATGGAATCCTCGTGCAACTATTACTGCCTTTTCCATGTCTGTTCCGGCAATATATCTTTTTGCTCCAAAGAATTGCGCCATTCTGTCCCTTCTTGTTGGTTCCCCTAAATTTGGATAAACTAGTTGTTGTGCACACATAAATATCTCCAGTCCAACTTTGTAGCGAAACCTATTTATACGTATTTCTGACACTACTAATTATGGAAATGGACAGGACCAATGCAACTTCTCGGCAATCCCCAAGCTTATGGCAGCTTCCAGCGAAAGAGCTTATCACAGAACTCGGCTCATCTGAAAATGGCCTAAATCAATCGGAAATCAATTCAAGAATTGAAAAATACGGGAGAAACGAAATTCCTGACAAGGACAAGCGCGAATGGCCCGCACTTTTGCTATCGCAATTTACAAGCCCGCTATTGCTAATCCTTATTTTTGCATCATTCATTTCGGCATTCCTAGGAGAGATGTTCGATACTATAATGATCGTAGTGATCGTAATCATAAGCGCCCTATTCGGATTTATTCAGGAATACAAGTCTGAAAAGGTACTTTCAGAATTGAAGAAATATTTTTCCTATCACGTTATCGTGCTAAGGAACGGCCAGAAATCCCAGATTGATTCAAGGGAGCTTGTTCCAGGGGACTTGGTTTCTGTCGGAGTTGGGGACATAATCCCAGCTGATTTGAGGATATTAGAAACCACTGGAATATCCGTTGACGAGAGCACCCTTACTGGCGAATCTAGAGAAGTGGAAAAATCAATTTCAGAGGTCCCAAAATCAACTACTACCCCCCAGGAAATAATGAACGGGCTTTTCATGGGTTCAACCGTGCTCGATGGCTATGCAAAAGCAATTGTAGTGTCCACCGGAAAAAATACTTTTTTCGGGAAAACCGCAGTTACATTCAGCTCAAAAGTCCCGGAATCAGATTTCCAGATAGGAATAAGGAAATTCGGGGAGGCGCTAATCAAAATAATACTTATTATTTCCGTAGTGATATTTGTTTCCAACTATCTGATGGGCCACGGAGAAAATCCATTCATAGATTCCGCCCTATTTGCACTTGCAATAGCGGTTGGAATTGCGCCGGAAGCATTGCCTG
>JBAYGV010000064.1:0-5960 GCA_041666445.1 Candidatus Micrarchaeia archaeon
CTTGAAAGAGGTAGAAGACCGAATTGAAGTGCCGGCAAGCATGTTTGGGAGCAATCTCGAAGATGCGGTAGTAAACCTGCTCAGGACCAAATTCGAAAGGAGGATTTACAGGGATGTCGGAATCATACTTTCCATACTTGATGCTGAAATCAGCGGCGAGGGAATCGTCCTTCCAGGCGACCCGGGAGCATACTACAACGTAAAATTCGAGGCATTGACTTTTATTCCGCAAGTCAACGAGGTTTTCGAAGCAGACGTTACGGAAATAGTCGAATTCGGGGCGTTTGCAAGCATTGGCCCATTGCAGGGATTATTGCACGTTTCCCAGATTGGAAGCGACAAATTCTTCTATGACAAGAAGGCAAAAACACTTGGAGCGAAATCAGAGAAAAAGGTCGTAAAGAAGGGAGATGCGCTTTTAGTCAAAGTTTCAACCGTAAGCATAAAGAGCACGTTCACAGACACGAAAATCGGGCTTACCATGAGGCCGGACGGCCTTGGAAAAGCCGAATGGATGGAAGAAAAGAAGAAAGTTGCAGCCCCGAAGAAAGAGGGAAAGAAAGAAAAAGAAGGGGATAAGAAATGACTAAAGCATGCAAAACTTGCAGGATGATTTCCTACACTGAAAAGACTTGCCCGAAATGCAATGGCGAGCTTTCCGAGAAATTTTCCGGGATGATTATCATACTTGACCCGGAAAGGTCTGAAGTTGCAAAGATTTCGGAGATAAACTCGGTAGGAACTTACGCGATGAAGGTAAAGTAGGTCCGCACTCTTTTTTATTTTTTTAGTATTGTATTTTTTCTATTTCAGCTTGTATTTACAGAAATAACAACATTTAAAACAACTACTTCTGATAACAGTACAGTATGCTTGCACATACATTGGGAAATGGCAAACGAAGCAATTCCCGACCCCTGGCAGTAGACGGATTCAAAGCCGTTTCAGAAATCCTTCCCCTCCTTAGGGCCAAAACCATCGAATTCGGGCCATTGCACGAAATTCCGCTCATAATGGCTGAAGATTACCAGGATGGGTTTGGAGACATCCTTCCCGCATTAAAGCTTGCAGAGGGCCTGGCAAGCAATTTTCCAGGTTGTAAACCAGCGTTATACGTCCCGGAGGAAGCATATGCGATGTTTGGAAGAGTCTACCCTAATTTTGACCCAAAAAAATCCAGCAATATAGTAAACGGAATTGCAATCAATAAAAAAACACGGGAACGCGAAATTCCGGGGCCGGTGCACATATTTTTCGCACTTAAGCTAGATGCTGTTTCAGCTGGGTATGCCTACTTCCTCGGCGAAGCTCCTATTAATATTTATTTGGAAGAATATGATGCCTATAGGAGAACACCATTGCCAGGAAAACTGAGACTCAATACCTGTTATGCCGATAGTGCAGGAAATGTTCACGTTGTAGCAAATACGGGCTTCAGAGCAGATGCCCTAGGCATACATATCGACCGAAGCTTGGATGGCATTCAAACTGCCCCGGATATTGGCATGCGGACTGAACTTCTTAAAAAAATTTTAGGCGGCAACGATGCATTGAACCTTGAACGATTTGTGAACGCAAACTGGGGTATGGCATACCACAGACCCGGAGATTCGTATATCAAATATGCCCATCTTGCCGGATCTGGGAACCCCGCCAAGCCCTCAGTACTATTCGAAATTACCCAGGCAAACATGGATTATTTCCCAACGATTGGATGCTATCGCGACCTGATGGAAACGACCGCCCAGGTGCATGTGAAAAATGGGAACGCGGTGCTTCTCAATCCAATAAAACCGATGGAACAGCAAGGGACAATAATGCTCCACATCGGAATACAGCCCCACGATGTTTTCTTAAGGCTTCTCGCGCAATCCGACTTGCCAGTGTGTGTAATGGGGGACGCTTCGGCTGCAGAAGCAATAACGCTTGGTAAAATGTTTACCTACTACGCGGTTTCTTGGAAGGAAGACTTTGCAAGGAACATGATGCAACTTTCAAAAAAGTTGTTCGGGAAAAAACTTGGGGAACGGGT
This sequence comes from Candidatus Micrarchaeia archaeon, assembly GCA_041666445.1. Classification (GTDB taxonomy): domain Archaea; phylum Micrarchaeota; class Micrarchaeia; order Anstonellales; family Bilamarchaeaceae; genus JBAYGV01. The sequence continues at coordinate 2,033 of JBAYGV010000064.1, forward strand.
TTCGAAATTGATGGGGGCAGCATCTGACAGCTGCGAAATGAATGATGTCATACCCCGAGCCTATTGGGAAAACGACCCAGCACTCCAAGAAGCATTCCGTGAATTCGGCAGGTATTCCAGAGAACGGATGGACATCATAACTAAAGTCTCAACATTAATACGCGATGGGCTCGCGTTATACGAAAAACATAATGGGATTAGAATATGAAGGGCTATTTCGCATTCGTTCTTGTTTTTATTTCGGTTATCCTAGTCCTGAATTCTTTTGAAAACTATGCACTAAGCGCTAACCAAAGCCAGGCAAAGCAGATTTCCATTGAACGCGCCTACCAGCTCCAGCTTAATGCAAAGGAAGCGATGCTGGAAGCTGCAAGAAACGGGGCGCTGTTTGGGTTTGAAGAGTATTTGCTAACGCACCTGGAAGGGGATTTTAACTTCAAAGAAGCGCGGGAAGCTGCACGCAAGAAAGCGTTTGAGTATGTTTCCAAGCTGGATGGTTGGGAATTTGACCCGGACTTTGAAGTTTGGCTGTGGTGCGGTTATTCTACGGAATATGAAATTGGAAAGCTGAAAGAAAAAATGCTTGCAGAACGGAATGTAATGGTTTGCCCGGAATGCTATTCGCTATCGGATTCGGAATGCGCTAGTTTTGTAAACTTGGATATTGGAACTGGTGGGGACATTAGTTCGATTTGGTTCGGAGGGAACAATCCACTGAACCCGCTTGATGACGGAATAGTTGGAGTTTCGGTTTATTCTGATAAACTTTCGGTTGCTGGAGCCAGCTTTATTCCGCAAAACGAAAAGAGGCCGCTTTATGGTATGGAATAACGCCGTTCGGACGGGAACGAATAGGACGAAAACAGCTAAAACTAAACATGCGCAAGTCTCGGTAGAATTCCTCATGAACCTGCTAATATGGATAGCGTTCCTTTCCGCCATTGGAATATCGCTTATGGCAATGAACGGAAAGATTACTGAACATGGGAAACGGATAACTGCGATGATGAAGCTAGATGGAATCGCACGCGAATTGGAAGAGATGCAAGCAACCGGATTCACTGTTTCTGCGGGCATGGAAAAGCACAAGCAAATTAACGGGAGCATCGCGCTTCCAATTGAAAACGGAAACAGGGAAATTTTTGAAAAAACCATTTATGGGGTTGAAATGTTAAATGGACAGCCAGTATAGAACGGAAAAAATACTACACACTCGAGCGTTCGTTTCGTTCGATACGCTGATTGCCATACTTCCGGTAATGATTATCCTGCTTTTTGCGATTAAGACCAGCGTAATGTATGGAAACTTTAGCGATGAAAAAGTTGCCGGGACTAGCGAATACGACAGATTGGTTTCCTCTGCCGATTATTTAGTAAATTACGGGCTCGTGAAAAAAGAAAGCGGGAAATACTATCCGAACTGGATAATTTCTGTTGATGACGCGGAGGTAAAGAAGATTGGCGATGCGAGCGGACTGGATTTACAGGTTTTTTTAGATAGTACGGACGGGGCGAATGGCATTAACAGCGACTACGGAACTTGCATTTACCGGCTGATAATCTACGGGGAAAAGAAGAACATTGAAAAAATTTATTTCTGCACGAACGGGGCGGACGATGCCAATGGAAATGGGGCGAGCGGATGAAAACGGAAATAGGTTGGTAGAATGAAGACGCTTGAAGCATTGATTTCGCTGCTTGTTTTCCTTTTGATTATTGCAAGCCTTGCCCCAATGGCACAGCCGGAACGGGACGGAATTTATCGAATGCAATTGGCGAATGATATTTGGCGGGTTTTCAGTTTGCGTGGCGACTTGGAAGGGTTTGACAAAACCAGAATGAACGTAGATGCTGAAGAGATTACTAAACTGACAAGCTTGTGCGTTGAACTTGATGAGGAAGATGTGACAAGCTGCATTCCTGAAGAGAAGATTACGCAGGTTCGAAAGACCGCAATAGTTTATGGAGAGCCGAAAACAATCACGCTAAGGGTTGGAGTCGGGGATACAAAGAATATAAAATAGTAGGAACAAAGCTTCAACAGAAATCTGGTGAAAATTATGGCAATTGTAGAATTCGGAGAATACAAGGGAAACAAATTAATCAAGCTGAAAAGGGACGAGAATGACACTTTTCCATTCAGCTTTGGGAAGACCAAGGCAAAGATGATTGTGGAATGCTTTGAAGACATAAAGAAGTTCGCTGAAGAGGAATAGCAATTATAGCATTCTAATAATAATAACCGACAGCAATTTAATCCTAAACCCCTAATTAGCATCATGCAAGGAGAAATTAGATTCGGGCCTGCAGGCATCCCAATCCAGTGCGAAGGCAGCACTGTTGAAGGGGTTGAATGCTGCTCCAAGCTCGGATTGACCGCAATGGAAATGGAATTCGTTCGCGGAGTCCGGATGAAAGAGGAACAGGCAAAAGAAGTAAGGAAAAAAGCGCAGGAACTGGACATTTCCCTCTCGTCCCATGCACCCTATTATGTAAATCTTTGCTCATTGGAAGAAGAAAAAATAGCAAACAGCAAGAGGAATATTTTTCAATCTGCCCAGGCAACAGAATGGGCTGGCGGAAGAATAACTGTTTTTCACCCAGGCTATTACCAAGAGTTAAGCAAGGAGGAAGCGTACAAGGTTGCTAAAAAGAACCTTGTCGAAATTGGAGAAACTCTCAAGTCGCACAAAATAAATGTAATCCTTGGCGCAGAAACCGTAGGCAAAAAATCCCAGTTCGGGGGTTTCAATGAATGCATTAAGCTATCAGAAGAGCTTGATTTTATCCAGCCAGTAATTGACTTCTCCCACCTTCATGCACGGCGTGATTTTAATATTCTGAGTGAAGAGCAATACCAGCAAATATTCTCTACTCTTGAAAAACACCTTGGCGATTACGTAAGACATTTCCATTCCCATTTCTCTGAAATAAATTATTCGGATAAGGGCGAGCTGAATCATCTCGCATTAGGAACAAATGGCGAGCCGCCGCTGACGCCATTGTTGAACGTGCTTGCTGAAAACGGCTATTCCGGAACGATTATCTGCGAAACCCCGAAAATAGAATTGGACTCGCTGAAAATGAAGAAGGAATACGAAAATATACTTAAGGAAAAGAAAACAAAGTAAAAAACAAAACACTGGTGAAAATATGCTTGCTGAATATTTGGACAACGCGTCTATGGACATGCAGAAAATGAAGGAAACCGCAAGAAAGCTCTATGCGCAATACGACCAAACGCTTGACAGGGACGTGCGGAACGAATTGGTAATCCTCCAGAAAAAGGCAGCAATAAAAAAACGGGCGATATGGGCAACGATTTACGAAAACCTAGAGGAATTCAGGTTTATGAAAAAGCATTTTCCCCAATTGTTCCAGGTCTATGCGGAAGATGAATATATCGGAAAGATAATATCCGCAAAGGAATGGCTTGCAGATTTTAGGGAAATGCGCCATCTGGATGCCGAAGACAGGCTGATTGATTTGAGGACGAAAATAAACTTGTTGAAAGCATTGAAAGGCCAGCTAAATTCAATTGCAGAGCCCTATGATGACAAAAAGCTTGGGGATGCCTGGAGCCTGATTGGGGAAAAGATAACTGAAAAAACAGACAAGCATGAAATTACAGATATAATTGACATTGCCACAAAAAAATTCAGGCAGGACGGCTGGGCGATAAGGCTGAACGAGCCATTTGTGATAAAACACATTAACGATTTTTTAGGGCGATTGAAGGATGCGATTGGAGAAGAAGTTGAAGCAAAAAGAAGATTTGAAGACAGCAAGGGACGTGGAACGTTCTGGGAGTATAAAGCAAAACAGGAGCTTGACCTTGCAATCAAGAACAGGAAAAGAATCGAACGCTTAACGCGCCACATCCTTGTTGCAAACCCGAAATTCCTTGCAAAATTCAAGAGCCAGCACA
>JBAYGV010000065.1:0-5947 GCA_041666445.1 Candidatus Micrarchaeia archaeon
CGTCTGCAATAGATTTGAGGAAAGCAGAAGATAATGCAATGTCCGCCTCTGGATTCGAGCTGCTGCAAATTGGCTTGACCTATAGGGTGGCAATGCCTGCGAACATAGAAAGCGCATCTGCAGGGAATTATTCTGCCTTTGTTGATGGGAATAGCGCGGATTTCGATTTGGTCAGCGTAATGAAAAATTCCACTCCTTTGGTAATAGTTTCCAAGGACCTCAATTTACTGATGATTTCAGTTTCCATCTGTGTGGTTCTGATATTGTTGGTTGCATTCCTGTTTTTCTTCGGGAAGAAGTAGATAATTAGATTTTTTTATTTTAATTCCCCCTATTCCTACCCTAAAATCCGGTCAATCATCTTCTCAGCGTCGAACTTTTCCAAATCTTCATATTTCTGCCCAATGCCAAGGTAAACTATCGGGATCCCGCTCGCCTTTGTAATCGAAAGCGCAGTCCCGCCTTTTGCATCACAATCCAGTTTCGTAAGGATAACGCCGCTTATCCCGACCGCTTCGTTGAATTCCCCAACCTGCGAAATTATTCCGTTCCCGGCAATGCTTTCCCCAATGTAAAGCTTTAGGGTTGGTTGGATGACCCGGTTTATTTTCTTCAATTCATTAATCAAATTAAGGTCTGTTTCCTGCCTTCCAGCCGTATCAATAAGCACGGCATCAATCCCATGCGCTTTTGCGTAATTAACCGCGTCATAGGCAACTGCGGTCGGGTCGCTCCCGTAATCCCGCTTTATGTTTTTCACCCCTAATTTATCCGCATGAACCTGCATTTGCTCTATTGCCGCAGCCCTGAATGTATCTGATGAAGAGAATACAACTGTTTTTCCGTTGTTCATGAGCATCTTTGCAACTTTTGCAATTGTCGTTGTTTTTCCAGCCCCATTGACTCCTAGGAATAATATTTTCACCGGCTTTTCCGCGGTTTCCATAATTTCAAGAAGGTCGAATCCATTGTCATTGGTTACAAGCCGTACCAGCGTTTTTCTTATTGTTTCCTTTACAAATTTGCTAAGCTCGCCGCGCTTTATCTTTTTTCCAGTTAATGCTTCTTTCAAGTCATTCTTTATTTCTTCCGCGGCTTCAATGGCAACATCGCTTTCCAATAATTCGAGCTCAAGGCCTTCAAGCAGTTCGGAAACGTCTTTTTCGCTTATTTCTATCTCTCCTGTGACTATGCTCGTCAATTGCTTTACGAATCCGATGTTTAATTTCTGTTCAGGTTTCTTTTCCTCTTTCTTCTGTTCGAGTTTCCTTTCTTCCTTTTTCGGTTCCAGCTTTTTTTCTTCTTTTGGTTCTGGAATTTTAGGATGAACTTTTGGCTCTTCTTTTTTAGGTTCCGGAGCTTTAGGTTGGATTTTCGGTTCGATTTTTACCTCAATTGGTTTTGGTTCGGATGGAACAACTTCCACACGTTTTGGTTCCGAATGAATAATTGGTTCGGGTTTTTCTGTTTTCTTCATCTGAGGTTCAAGTTTAGATAATTCGGATTTTTTAGGTTCCTCCTTTTTCTGTTCTTCTATTTTTTGTTTTGCGGGTTCGGATATTTTCGGTTCCGGTTTTGCTATTTCTTTTTTTATTTCGGGCGGGACGGTGATTTCCGGTTCCATTTCTTCCGGCAATTCAATTTCTTCTTTCACTGGCTCCTCGATTTTCAAAGCCGGGGCTGGTCCAGCTTTTATCTCAGGGGTTTTCTCCTCTTTCTTGACTAGGTTATCTATGAAGCCCCCGATTTTCTTTTTCAGCAGGTCGAACATGTTCCGCCCGGACGTATAGAGCTATCCTTTAGCTCTACAAATAATCTTCGCGTATGTTATCGTTTACCCTGCTGTTTAACGCTGCCCGGTTCTGGAGGTCTTTCAATTTCGTATTTGCCTCCTGGAATTTCCCAACCAAGTTTGTGAATTCGGTGTTAAGCCTTTCAATTGCCTTTTCGGTAGCGTCAATCCGCTTCTTCAATTCCACGGTTGCTTCCTTTGTTTCCATTTCTGCAAGATAGCCGCCTCCAATCGGGATGATTACCTTTTCAGCTGATATTGTTGCTTTCACGAAAGCTCCGCCCCCAATAGGTACCATTCCTTCGCCATTGCTTATGCTTTCCGTAGTTTTTGCAGCATTATTCAAATCGAGTGTTGCAAGCGTTATCCTGTCCAATTCCCGTTGTATCAGGTTAAGCTGCTCCCGGTAAACTGCCGCTTCATAAGCCAATTTGTCCCGTTCTTCTCCCTCCATTTTAATCCGCCTCTATCTTTCCAATTTGGACTGCGCTTCTTTTAATTCCGTTCTGCGAGCCGAACAGGGCATAAATCTTGTTCCTTGCTGCGTTTTCAGTCGGCGCTTCGATTTCCTTTACGAACTTTCTCTTCTCGCCGATGTTTATAAATCCCGAAACAGTGAATTTCTTCGTGTTTTTCTTCATAGATATCACCAAGTATTATAGTTTTTCATTATCATGGTTTAATGATTTTTTACGCACCAACTATTTTATTAGCCCAAGCGCCTCTTCAATGCGTCCCATTTCAAAAGCACTAGTCTGCTCCCCGACCAAATATCCCTTTTCATTTGCAGAAACCCCAAGCGAAACAAATCCGGTGCCCATGTTCACGCTGCCTTTCGACCCGCGGACTTTGAACACGCTTTCAAGCAATTTCATTTCATCATCGCTTGCCCCGAAATGTGCAAGGAATCCGTTGTTGGTTGCAATTGCACAGCTCCCAACCGTTTGGTATTTCGCTATGCTTGCTTCCACAAGTTCAATGCCGAGCACATCTGCTATCCGTTTCCTTTCTTCCCAGCCTATTGAAGGGTTGATTATCCCCCCCTTGTCATTCAATGCAATGTTATTTCCATGAGCATTGTGATGCTCCCTAGAGCGGTAGACATTTATGCCAAGCTCTTTCAATTGCTGCATTTCTTCCTCGCTCGTAACGTTTGGGACTATTGCGCCGTTGGAATTCATAGCAATATATAGTCCGACAAGATTCGAGCCGCCGATGAGCATTTTCACCATTTCGGTTCCAAGGCTCTGTTTTGCCGCATCCGTAATCTTGTCCATTGCATCTACTGGGATTATGGTGTGGGACTTATTGCTTTTTACAAAAAGCCCGATCCAGGAATTTCCGTAATAGGTGGTTTTGTTGTGTTTTTCGGTCATTTTTTTACTTCACCGGTTTTGATGCCAGTTTTTCAGCAGGCTTTTTTTCCTCCTTTGCTGCTTTTTCGTCTTTCTTTTCACCAGCTTTAACTTCGGCCTTTGCCTCTGTTTTTGCTTCTGCAGCTTTTGGCGTCTTTTTCTTTTTGGACCTGTCCTTCTTTACTTTCGGCTTTTCATCTGGAAGCGAGACCTTTACAATTTCGCCTTCAGCAACAACCTTTACCTTTACTTTGCGAGGCGGCTTTTGCATGCTTCTGGACCAGATGGATTCGTTCAATGCCTCGCTAATCTTTACCGACCAGCTTGGAACTTTCATATGCCTTGCAACGAATGCCCTGAGCAAATCAACTGCCCTAATGGCCCGCTTTGTCCTTACGTAATTGTAAGCCTTTCCCAATGGAATGGTATATAATCTTTCTTTCTTTTCTTCAGCCATAGTCTTCACCATTTCACTCGCTAATCCTCAATTTTTCTGTCCTCCAATTCCTTCTCTGGTTGTTGGACTGGACTTTCCTTTTAGTCCTTATGGTAATGAATACTGGCAGCCTTTTATTCTGCCTTTCGGCCTTTACAAGCCTCATTTTTTTCGTCAAAGTCTTTTTTCCCATACAAATCACTTCCTTTCAAACGTTATGGTGCTTTCCCGCTGTGTCCGTTGCTTTATGCTTTTCAGCACAAACAAAACTTCCTCATCGGTTATTTTTCTTCGCAGCTTTTGGAATGCTCCAAGCAGGTTTTGCGCCGTAGCCATGAAAAGCTCTGAATTCGAAAGCTTGACATTCATCATCCTGTCAAACCCCTTTTCATCGAGTACGGTCCTGAGCATGGTTTTAATCTGCTCTTCGGCCTTCTTTTCTTCAGCCTCTTTCTGCTTTTCTGCAAGCTTTTTCTTTTTCAGCTCGTCTTCCGCCATTGCTACCCCTTGATTTCTTTTGCAATGCCATCCATGAGCTTCCTTCCTTTCGGGCTCAATGTCCTTCCAACCTTCAGCTTTGTTAGCAATCCTGCTTTTTCAAGCGATTGCATTCCCTTCCTGATGGTTGAGCCGCCAGCTGCCCTCCTGTGCTGCGGTGCAACGCCCCGGCTTTTCCTTCCGCCGTAGTGCCTTCGCAAGCGGTTAGTCCCGATTACGTTGTTCACATAGGCTTGCCTCATTATGGATGCGCATCTGAAGTACCAGAAATCCTCGCTTTCCGGAGGCCTTTGGTTGTGCGAGCCTGTTTTTACAAACCCTACGAACTTTGGCTTTTGTATTTCCATGGTTTTTAGTTTTGAAGCCAGCTTTTCAATAAGCTTGTTTGCTTCAACGTCCAATGCTGTTGTCATCAATTCACCTTAGTATGATATTTTTTGTTGCTTAGTTCTCTTATTATGTTTCCTACTTTTTATTTTGCAACGTGACCGCTGCTTTCGCTATTTCCTGTCTTTTCTGCTGCACGGGCCACTAATATGATAATTAGTTAATCCTCTATTTTCTCCCAGTTGCAACTCAAGGAGAGGTAGTTATTAAGAAAAGTGGGTTATTTAAAGGTTTTTATTGGAGTGGTTAGCCAGTTAATTCCCACTACATGAGCTAAATTCAAATCCTTGAGCTTCCGCTTGACATTACGGTTGCAGTTCCCAGGGCAAACATTGCGATTCCCCCGAAGAATGCAAAATTTGACGGCACCATGTTTGATAGCGGAAGAACGGCTGCGGCATTGCTTGCAAACCCTATCATGGTTGCGCCTGCCCCGCCTGCCATAAGCCCGTATCCGATTACGTCCGATGCTGATGCCATAGGTGGAATATGCGACCCGATGCTTTTATTCCTTTCTCCCAGTCCTAAATCTCGTTAAATGAGAATGGGTCCTTTACAACGTTAAGCACAGTATCCGTATTTGTTTTCCTCACGTACGGCGTTCCCAATATTTTCTTAATCAATGCGCTAAATTCGGTCCTGGTTTTTGCAACTACGAATGCAACCGCATCATATTCGCCCGTAACATCGTAGACTGCGTAAACCCCCTTTAATTTCCCTATTTTTTCTTCTGCATCGAGCAATTTTCCTGGCTCAATCGCTATCCTTACCAGGCCCATGAACTCATAGCCCAGCTTGAGGAAATCCAGGCTTGCAGAATACCCCTTAATCATGCCGCCTTTTTCCATCTGCTTCATGTGCTCGATTACTGCGGCCGGGCTCATTCCCACTCGCCTGGCAAGCTCGCGGTAGGATGCGCGGCAGTCCTTTCTTAATTCAGTGAGCAACAGTCTATCTACGTTGTCCAATTGTTCATTTTTCATATATTTTCACCTATATCTTCAAACATTTGTAAGATAATCTTTTAAAACATAGCATTATTTGTTCAAAAAAAGTGAATTAATGTTTATATATAGCTAAGAAAACAGTAATTCTTCAAACATTTAACCGTTTGTTGGTGGAAACATGGGAGATTACAGAGCTATTTTGGAACAGGTTGCCAAAGATGACGTGAAATTTGTGAACCTTCAGTTCACGGATTTGTTCGGAATAATAAAGAACGTGATGATTGGCGTTGAGCATCTTGAAGATAGTTTGGAATACGGGCGATGGTTTGATGGCTCTTCAATAGAAGGTTTTGCAAGAATTCATGAAAGCGACATGTTTCTCAAGCCCGATGTTTCTACCTATGCAGTTATCCCGTGGCTAAATTGTCCAAACGGAAACACGGCAAGGTTTATTTGCGATGTTTATACTGCAAACGGGAAGCCGTTTGAAGGGGATCCGAGGTATATTTTGAAAAAAGCAATCAAAAAGGCA
>JBAYGV010000066.1:0-5925 GCA_041666445.1 Candidatus Micrarchaeia archaeon
CACCTCCCAATCTTTATTAACTATTCCGAACAAGGAATACCTCATGAAAGCCAATCCCAAGCTTGATGGAAAATTTTCCGCAAAATTTTCCAGAATTCGGAGATCCGGCAGGATCGACGAATCGGACGTAGAATCGTTGAAGAGCGTACGGGTAAGCGACCTGAGCCATACGGAGTTTGAAGAGCTAAAGATGATTGCAGTAAGGCACGGGGATATAACGCTGATTGGGGACAACGCAACTTTACATTCTCTCTATAACGCGGCAATGGAATCCAAAAAGGCAAAAAGCATTGCAAGAAAGGCATGCTCGGAAAAGCTTGAGAATTTCGTCATGTGCGCAGCAGCGAACAGGCAATTATATTACAGGCAACACCAGCAGCGTGAGGAAAGGCGAGAAACGTTTGCAGGAAAGCACGATGAGCCAGATGCGCTCGGAAAGAAAAGAAGGAGGCAATTTCCGTTGGGAGAAACTACAATAATCCGCAAATAGTGATTCTATGGATATTAACAAGGACGAATTACGAAAACAATTCACAAAAGAATGGGAAAAGCATTACAAGCTAGAAGCCCTCATAAGCCGGGGATTCAAGCGCCAGAAATGCGAAAAGTGCAATAGAAACTTCTGGAGCCAGAATGAACGAAAAACGTGCGCTGATGCATCCTGCATTGGCTATCAGTTCATAGGGGATACTCCGGTAAAAAAGAAGCTCGGTTACGTAGATACGTGGAAGATAATTGAAAAATATTTTACGAAAACTGGCCATGGCTATGTAAAGCCCTATCCAACAGTTGCAAGATGGAGGGACGATTTGTATTTCACAATCGCATCGATAAACGATTTCCAGCCATACGTAGTAAATGGGGAGTTGGAACCTCCGCACAACCCGTTAATAATCCCGCAAACATGCATACGGTTCCAGGATATTTCAAACGTCGGAGTTAGCGGAAGGCATTATACCAATTTCGTAATGATTGGGCAGCATGCATTCAATACAAAGAAAACCGGATTGTTTTACTGGAAAAACGAAGCGATTGCGCACGATATTGAATACATGAAGCAGTTGGGAATACCAGAACATGAACTTGTATTTATGGAAGATGTTTGGGCAGGCGGAGGAAATTTCGGCCCAAGCATGGAGTATTTCGTGCGGGGATTGGAATTAGGAAACTGCGTATTCATGCAGTATGAAGTATTGCCGGACGGAAGCTCGCGCGAACTGAAAACAAAGGTAATAGATATGGGTGCAGGGCAAAGCCGCTTGGCATGGATGACGACCGGCGACCCGACAAGCTATGAAGTTGTTTTCGGGGACGTTATTGCCGGATTGAAGAAGCAAAATGACATTTCCATAGACAAAGAATTATTCACCAAATTCGCAAAAATATCCGGAAGCCTGAATGAGGACGAAGTCCCGGATATGGATGCTGAAAAGGCAAAGATAGCAAAGATGCTTGGAACTACGAAAGAAGAATTGTTCTCCCAATTGGAACCATTGCAAGCATTGTACGCTACGGCAGACCATACGCTCACCACTTTATTTACAGTTACTGACGGAATGCTCCCAAGCAATGCTGGCGGAGGATATAACATAAGAATGGTTTTGCGCAGGATTTTCGGTTTCGAAACAAGATTCAAGCTGAACATTGACTACGAAGCGTTGCTGAAAGGCCATGCAACCCACCTAAAATACATGTTCCCTTACCTTCAAGACGGAGTCGACACCACGATTACGGTAATTGAAGAGGAGAAAAAGAAATATATGGCAACAAAGGAAAGCGCTGCAGGAAAGGTAGTGAAACTGCTTGATAATGCAAAGGGCGGGAAGATTTCCACCGATGACCTGTTCGTGCTTTACAAGAGCCATGGAATTCCGCCAGACTACGTAGTTGAAGTGGCAAAAGAAAAGAAAATAAATGTCGAAGTCCCTGGAAATTTCTACAAGATGGCTCGGGAAAGCGATGAGAAAGCGGAATGCTGCGCAGAAGATGAAAAGGAAAAGTTTGACGTTGCCGCATTCGAAAAGACAGAAATCCATTATTACACGGATTCCTCGAAGTTTGAGGCAAAAGTTCTCGGAGTTGTTGCAGGCAAATATATAGTTTTAGACAGGAGCGCATTTTACCCGGAAGGCGGCGGACAGGTTGCAGACTTGGGAAAAATGAATGGGGAAGAAGTGAAAAATGTAATCAAAACTGCAGGGGTAATGCTCCATGAAATAGCAACTTCTGCGGCGTCAAAATTCAAAACAGGAACAAAAGTTTCCTGCGAAGTTGACCTGAAAAGAAGGAAAATAATCACTGCTCACCATACATCTGCGCACCTGCTGAACGCAGCTTGCAGGGAAGTTCTTGGAAAGCACATCTGGCAGGGCGGCTCGCATAAGGATGATGAAAAGGCCCATCTTGACGTGACGCATTACAAACGCATAACGCAGGAAGAGCTGAACAAAATAGAGGCGAAAGTCAACGAATATATACGCGAAAATATTCCAATAAAGGTTGAAGTCCTTGCCAGGAATAAGGCTGAAGAAAAGTACGGGTTCATGCTTTACCAAGGCGGGGCAGTGCCAGGAAAAGAATTGCGAATTGTTTCGGTTGGTGATATAGACAGCGAAGCCTGCGGCGGGACCCACCACATGCTATCTAATACTGGTGAAATCGGCTATTTCAAGATTGTCAAGCGCGAGGGAGTGCAGGATGGAATTGAACGAATCACGTATAAGGCAGGCTCTGTGGCAGTCAAATACATGCAGGACAAGGAAGCATTGTTGCGTGAAGCATCCGGAGTTTTGGCAGTAAGCGAAACAGACCTTGTGAAAAACGTTGAACGATTCTTCACTGAATGGAAAGAGCAGAAGAAAAAAATTGAAAGGATGGGCGAAAGCGTTGCAAAGGTTGAAGCAGAGTCCATAGTTGCGGAATGGAAAGAAAAGAAGGCTACTGTTTGCAAGATTCTTGAAATGGACGCGGAGACGCTAAAGAAGATTGGACTTGCAGTTTCCGAACATGAAGGAGCAACGGCAGTCTTATTGAACCAGGCTGGAAATGCTGTTTGTGCTGCTGGAAAAGGAGCAACAGTCGGTGCAAAGCAATTGATGGAAAAGACGGTTGCAAAGCTTGGAGGCAGCGGCGGGGGAAGCCCATTCATTGCTAGCGGGAAAGTGAATAGGATTGAACGAGTGCAGCTCTAGAACTACTCTGCCAATCTAACTTACTTTCTTTACTTCTTAAACAGCAAACTCGGCTTTTCCAGGAACCTAAATTTCTCCGGGTCCTTGATGAACTCCCTGAGCAAATCGCTGGCAATAAAGCCGTTCTTAACGCTCAATTCAATCGCATTTATTTGATTAAACGACTTTACCAGATAATTAGTATTCTGGACCATGCCTTCGGTCGTGTAGAAATAGGCAGCGCCATGGTTCATTTCATAATCGGAATAATCGGATTCAAAACCATTGAAAACAATATTGGAAAGGATTAATGGCTCGTTTTCAGTAGGATTTATTGTAACGTGCCCGTAATTAGGCGGGATAAGGATTACCTGGCCCTCGTGCGCATCAACCGCAAGAACATCAACGCGCCCATCAGAATTCTTTTTCTGGAGTATGAATAACGCCCGCCCTTTCAGGACTTGATATACTTCCGGATATGCCAAGCCATGCTCCGCGGCGGTGTGATAATGCCCGTAAGTCTTGTTATACTCTGCCCCGAGAAGCTTTGGCGGGATATACGTCACATCAAACCTCATTTCTATGTTTGAGTACACGGAACGGTACATATAGTAGAGGTTGAAATCGTCTTCAGTAGAAGCTTCCACCTTGGAATAAAGGACATCCCGCATCTTCTGGAGCTTTCGGATGCTTGAAGAATGCTTATGCCCATTTACGAAAAGTTCTGAACCTTTCAGCTCAATTCGAATAGGCTCTTCATAAAGGATAATCATAATAATCCCGAATCTTTCATTCTTGTGAATTCATTCTTCCTTTCCAACTGTTTATAAACGATTAGCTTCTCGCGCCTTAGCTTGTGCATCAGGGCATGGAGAAACATTAGGAATTCTGTGCGTTCAAGCTTATGGCGGTCAAAAGACTTTTCCAGCTTTGAAACAGTCTGGTGCATCCTTACGAAAAATGCTGCATTTGCGTATTTTTCCGCCATTTCCGGGGTTTTCATGTTCTCGTAAAGAATGTGCTTTAGCATGGTCATTTCTTTCTTCAATTTCGTGGTATGCTTGTCCTCCCTCTCGAACTCAATTTGGAAGCTGAGTGCCATCCTGGCTATCGTGTCCCAATTCTCGGATTCGATCTGCGAGGCAACATGCTCGCTCAAAGGAGTCATGGAAACTAATTAGTATGGAAAAGTTAAAAGGGTTTAGATTCGGCAGCTGTCAATAAGCCGCTCAAGCAAATTTTGAGAAGAATATTGGTTTCCCAATCTCGGTTGCAACGAAATAGGCCGCAATGACTGCAATAACCGCAAGTATTTCAGTATAACCGAGCGGAACGAAGTGGAATGCCTCGGCAATTGGCTGAAAGTAGATTACACCAAACGAAACAGCAATAGCCAATACCGAACTGATGAACAGCATCCAGGATGGCATAGTCTTGAAAAATGGCAGCCTAGTCCTAAGCGAAAAGACGATAATCATTTCTGAAAGTACGGATTCGAGGAACCATGCCGTCCGGAACGTATCCATATCCAAATTCAGCACAAACTGAGAAATGCTGATGAAAATTATATCGAATACTGTACTTATCAGCCCGAAAAATATCATGAACCTTACGATAAATGAAATGTTCCATTTTTGCGGCTTACGGGTATACGTTTTATCCACATTATCGGTTGCTATGCTCACCAATGGAAGGTCGGAAAGCAGATTATTGAGAAGAATCTGGGAAGGAAGCAATGGGATAAAAGGCAGGAAAAAGGATGCAAGCGCAACCGTAATCATGTTCCCCTGGTTTGCGCTCATTGTGTTCAGTATATATTTGGTGATATTGCCGAATATTTTCCTTCCACCTTCAACACCGTCGCATATGACATCCAGGTCTTTTTTAAGCAAAATTATGTGGGATGCGCCTTTTGCAACATCGGCCGCGGTATCAACGGATATGCCTACGTCCGCAGTTCTTAGCGAGGGGGCGTCATTTATCCCATCCCCAAGGAAACCGACTACGTGGCCGTTTTGCCTCAATGATTCTATTATCCTGAGCTTTTGCTCGGGATTTACTCTGGCAAAGATGTTGAACTGCTCCACTGCATCGGAAAATTCCTTTTGGCCCATTGCGCCAATTTCACTTCCAAGGATTATCCGCCCGCCAGCTATCTTAACTCCGATATCCTCGCAAAGTTTTTGGGTAACCAATGGGTCGTCCCCTGTCACTATTTTGAGCTGGACGTTAAGGGAGCCCAATCGTTCAAGCGTCGGCCTTACGCTGAGCTTGGCGTGATTTTTCAGCAATATGAAACCAATGAATATCAGGTCGTGCTCGTCTTTTTTTGAAAACGTTTTATTCGAATTCACGTCCTTGTAGGCAACCCCAATTGTGCTATACCCCTTGGAACAGTAATCTTGTATTAAGTCCCTTACGTATTTCCCCTTGGATGAAACCGCATATTCCGTTGAGGATATTTTTATTTTTGAGCAGGCCTCAAGAACGTTTTCAGGAGCGCCTTTCACAATCATGAACGTCTTTTTTCCTTCAGAAACAACCTGCCCCATCCTTTTCCTGGAAAAATCGAACGGAATTTCGTCAAGCTTCTTAAAGCGCGCTAGGTCAACTTTGTTTTTCAATCCATTCCTGCGTATGGCAACATCAACCGCGTTCCCTTTTACTTTTGTTGTGCCGACCGCAGAATTGCAAAGCATTGCGTATTCCAACACGTCATGGCTGTCATTCTTGTCCAGGTCAACATAGCCGTCGG